>JBKPGQ010000389.1:0-2720 GCA_046729455.1 Verrucomicrobiota bacterium | reverse complement strand
GGCCGCGCCGGTATTCCGAGCGTGGCTCAATCCTTGATTGCTTTGATGAATGTAGCGCACCCATGGGAACCGCGCTGCAATATACGATGTATCATCGGTCGATCCGTCATCGACCAGGATGACCTCGTACTCGGGGTAATTAACTTTACCTAACGAATCAAGGCAGGACGCAAGAGTCGGCCCACCATTGTACGAACAAACAATCACCGAAACGAACGGCGCCTTCGGCAAGGGACGATGAGGCAAGGTGGAATCGTTTCGGCCCAATTTTTCTTCCAGCATGTAGAACGCCTTCTTTGGCCGGCGCTCCCGCGTAACGATCCCAAACGCCCAGTCGGTAATTTCCTGCCCGCCCGTGAACCATTCGTCCGTCCAGGTAAAGAAAATGGTTCCAGCAAGACCGCATTTTACGACGCTGTCGATGTGCCAACCGAGCATCTCGGCTTGCTCGTCCTGCGAATGCCGAATCGTGTCCATGCCAAATTCCCCCAGGATAAGTGGATGCTCGCCCGTGAGATTTTGCAGCCGCAACAGGTAACCTTCGAAATCGCGCTGATTGTGGAGGTAAACATTGAAACAGCAAAAATCAGCATTCTGCGGCAGCAGATATTCCGTCGGCGGGTATGTAGCATAGGAAAACAGGGCATCTGGATCGATGGCACGCCCGATCCGAATCAGTTCCTCGACAAATTCAATCACTCGACGCGCACCAAGCCAGCGGGCCATTGTGCTGGAGATTTCGTTGCCGACGAGATAACCAAGAACTGCCGGATGGCCGGCATATTTGCTCACTGTCGCCCGGACTGCTTCGGCAATTTGCTTGCGAGTCGATCTTTCGCGCAGGAACTCGATATGTTTTTCCCAGGGAAGTGTCACCAGCACGCGCATCCCGGCGTTAGTGCATCGATCAAGAAACCAGGGCGACGGTGCATGATAAATCCGCACAACATTCAGCCCAGCCTGGCGCATGAGGGCGAGATCGGCATCCACCTGCTCGGGCCGCCCGAGATAGTTCCCTTCGGCGTCCGGCTTGAAAGGACCGTATGTAACACCTTTGACGAAAAACTTCTTGTCACCTTCCAAAAAGAATTTCGCCGCCGGGCGAATTCGCGAGTCCTTGGTTGTTGTCATGTCGAGCGAAGTCGAGACATCTCTCGATGTTTGAGGGGATTCAATCAAGAGATTCCTCGACTTCGCTCGGAATGACAAAAGAGAACCGCTGGCGCGGTCGAAGATTCTAAGCGCGTTCTCTGAAAAACACGAGTTGTTTCCTTTACAAGATCGCCAGCACTTCGCGAATTACCGTGGCTGTGCGCTCGAGATCCTCCGGCTGGTGCGCCGTGGAGATAAACCCGGTTTCAAACTGAGATGGCGCGAAGTAGATTTCGCGACTTAAACAAGCGTGAAAAAATCTCGCGAATGTTTTTAAATCGCTCTCCCGCGCGCTCGCGAGATCGAGAATCGGCCCTGGCGCGAAGAACAAACAGAACATCGAACCGATCCTGTTAAACGTCACATGGATCTTCGCATTCTGAATGGCACCCCGCGTGAGTTTTTCGAATTGCACTCCAAGCTCTTCCAGTAACTTCCATCCGTTGATGCGTTCGAGCTCACGCAGCTGCGCGAGACCTGCTGCCATAGCCAGAGGATTTCCAGACAGCGTCCCTGCCTGGTACACAGGACCATCTGGCGAAAGCTGGTCCATGATTTCGGCCCGCCCGCCGAATGCGCCGACCGGCAGTCCCCCTCCAATCACTTTCCCTAATGCTGTAAGATCGGGTTTGACTCCGTAAATTTCTTGCGCCCCGCCACGCGCGAGACGGAAACCGGTAATTACTTCGTCAAAAATCAAGAGCGCTTCGTTGACAGTGCATTCCTTCCGCAGCAGCGACAAAAAATCACCGGTCGGAAGATAAAGACCAGCGTTCGCGGGAACCGGCTCTACAATTACTGCTGCAATTTTCCCTTTGTTTTCAGCAAGCGCTCTCCGCACAAGACCGGCATTGTTGAATGGCAGTGAGATGGTGAGATCGGCAAATGCCTGCGGCACACCCGCGCTGTCAGGCCGCCCGTGAGTAAGCGCGCCGCTGCCTGTTTTCACTAGCAGCCCATCGACGTGGCCATGATAACAACCGTCGAACTTGATGATTCTATCGCGTCCCGTGAACGCACGTGCGAGGCGAATACACGACATGGTTGCTTCCGTGCCGCTATTTACCATCCGCACTTTTTCGATCGGCGGCATCCAATCGCAGATCAATTCCGCCATCTCGACTTCCAACGGATTCGGAATTCCAAAACTTAAGCCGTGGGTGGCAGCTTCGCGCACTGCATCTACAACGACTTTCGGCGCGTGACCAAGGATCGCCGGTCCCCAGCTTCCCACGTAGTCGGTGTATTCCTTCCCATCGACATCCCAAATCTTTGCGCCCTTGGCGTGCGCTACAAAAAAAGGCGCGCTATCCACGTTGCGAAACGCACGCACGGGCGAGTTGACACCGCCGGGAATCCGTCTCTGCGCCGCTGCAAATAGTTTCGAGGAGCGGGAAGTCACGCGCCAAGATAATCGCTAGATCACTTGCTCGCGACGGCTTTCGGAGTTGAATCGGTAATCATTTTACTGATCACCAATCACATTCGTTGGTACGGATCGCGTCGCCGCGTTGACACGCCGTGCTCCCACGTTACGCTCATTCCTCGCACAAATGGCGGGGTAGCCA
>JBKPGQ010000388.1:0-6044 GCA_046729455.1 Verrucomicrobiota bacterium | reverse complement strand
GAGCGGGTTACTAGAGGCTATTTATCAACACAATCTCGCGGTGGCCGAGTGGGACCGCGCCACGGGACGCTATTTCCAATTTTCCGACGACACGAGCAAATCCCGGTAGAGACATTGCACTGAGGCGCTTCGGCCACAGCGAGGCGGCTACAAGAACTCGCCATCTACCCTCTGCGTCTTTTTGACTGTCCTTCGCTGATCGAACGGACGTTTCTACCGCGGTGTCTTGGAAATAATGCTTTCGAAGACTTACCAGCAAGCAGGTACGAGAACGACAACCAGCGCCCACGGGTTGATTGCAAAGAGGAATCACGGACGCGACACTACTCCTTCCAAATTGAAATTGCCGGAATCAAAAAGAATTTTGTGGGGCGGCGGAGCAGCGCTCGTGGTTGTTTTCGCGGCGGCGTACTATTTTCTGATGCCGGTGGCGGAAGTAGCTGACGTGCGTCGCGGCACTGCCATCTCCGCGGTGTACGGCACGGTGCGGATCGAGCCGGCGTTTGTGGTGCGTGTTCGCGCACAAAATGATGGTTTCATCCGTTTGGCGGAATCCTTTTCAGCCGGTCGCGGAGCAATCGGAAACAGTGTCGAAAAGGGACAGTTGCTGGCTACGATCGCCGACGAGGAAACATCCCGGGAACTGAAGCAAGCCCGTGCCGATTTACAGGCGGCCGTCGATCGCGCGGCTCTTCCGCTCCCCTCTTCGGAACTGCTCAAAGCAGCTGAAGACAATCTGCAACGGCTCGAAAAGGTGGTTGGCTCGGGCAATGTGCCGGCAGTCGAATACCAGAAGGCGAAGAGCGAAGCGAATCGGCTGCGGGGTGCCGTTGAGACAGAGCGGATTGAGCGGGATCGCAACCTCAACTCTCTGAAGGAAACGACCAAAAAACTAGAGGCGCAGATGAAGAGTGCCGAAGTGCGGTCGCCGATCGATGGGATTCTCACAAATGTTCAAACAATCGATGGCGAACTGGTTTCAGATGGCAACGAGCTTTTCACAGTTTCGTCGCGCAGAAATTACGTTCGCGGCGAAGTGAACGAAGAAGATGTAGGCGAAGTGAAACCGGGAATGAAAGCCAAAGTGCAACTGTACGCTTACCGAATGCGCACATTCGCTGCGCGCGTCACTTCGGTCCAGCCGGCAGCCGATCCCACCACCCAGCGGTACACGATTGTCTTGGAGATGGAACATCCACCGGACAATTTGATGGTTGGAATGACCGGCGAAATGAACATTATCACCGGCGCCCACGAAAATGCGGTTCTGGTGCCAACGCGCGCTCTTCTCGTCGACCAAGCGTTAGTTGTGAACGGAGGAATTGTGCACGCATGCACGGTGAAGGTGGGATTTCGAACCCTTGATTTCGCAGAGGCACTCAGTGGCCTGGAAGAGGGTAGCCGGGTAATCGTGGCGGACCAGGACAAGTTTCGCCCCGGTGAACCGGTGCGTCAGCGAATAGGCACTCTGCCATCGCCACCCAGCAAACCGTGACTCCGCCGCTCTACATTGCTCTGCGTTTCCTTACGCATCGCAAGCGGGCTTTGCTGCTGAGCTTAAGCGGCGTCGTCTTTGGCGTCGCGATTTTCATCTGTACGCAGGCGCAGACGCAGGGCTTCTCGAGCTATTTTATTGACTCAACAATCGGCAGCAACGGCGCGCTGGTTGTTAAATCGCGTTTTCGACCGCGTTACGAGCCTCTGATGGTTTCAGCAAGAGGTTTCAAGGAGCGGGTAGGTCGCCGTCTTTATTTTGAAGGCATCACTAACGCTAATGAAATCATGCGGGTAAGCAGACAATTCTCCAACGTCGTTTCCTGTTCGCCGGTTCTGCGCGGGACGGTGAGCGCACGTGCCGGATTTGAAAATGCCACAGTCGATCTTTTCGGAATCGATCCAGCTTTACACGCGCAGACGACAGACATTCTCCAGAAGTTAATCGCGGGGAACTACGATGATTTTCGAAACAACACGAGCTCAATCATTCTCGGCTCGCGTCTGGCAGAAGACCTGCTCCAGGTTGGTATCGGCGATACCGTGCAACTACTGGCGCCCAATGGCGAGTACTGGCGATTTAGTGTTGCCGCGATCGCTCGCGCCGGAATCGGATCGATTGATTCCACCCGGGTTTACGTGCATTCCCGGATTGCACAGGCCCTCCTGCAGCAACCTTCCGGCGCCTCAATGATCATCTACAAGCTACGCGATCCGGATCGTGCGCCTGCGTTGGCACAACATTTCGAGGGATTGTTTCAGCATGGCGCAACGGGCTGGCAGGACCGCGAAGAGAGCACACTGCAACTTTTCCTCACCCTGCGAATGTCGGTGGCGATTACCACTTCTCTCATCATTCTACTGGCTGGCTTCGGCATTTTTAATGTGCTCACCATGTCCGTGCTCGCAAAAATAAAGGAGATTGCGATTTTGCGTTCGATGGGTTACCGGCGCATCGACATTTCCTCTATCTTCTTGTGGCAGGGGGCGCTGATCGCTGCCGCAGGCTCGCTGCTTGGTTGTTTGCTCGGCGCGTTAATGACCTGGGGGGTCTCGCACATTCCCATTCGGCTCCGCGGTTTGCTGTACACGAATTACTTTTTGGTGACATGGGATTGGAGGCACTACGTATTTGCAACGTTGCTCGCGATTTTCGCTGTGTTTATCGCGAGTTATGTCCCCGCGCGTCGCGCCGCTGAATTGCCGCCGGTGGTTACGATTCGAGGTTCCAGATGAACTCGGAAAAATGCCTCAGTTGCGAAGGGATTGAGCGTTACCTGGGTGAAGAGGAGGAACGCGTGCATGCGCTCCGCGGCGTATCGCTGGACATCGAGTCAGGCAGCGTCCACGCAGTTGTCGGCCCGTCGGGCTGCGGCAAGAGCTCGCTGCTTTACATTCTCGGCTTGCTCGATCTTCCCGACGCTGGCCGCGTTTGGATCGAATCCGAGCCAGTATCCCAACTGAGCGACGATGAGCTCGCGCAGAGGCGGAACAAATTCATTGGCTTCATTTTTCAATTTCATTTCCTGATGGAGGATTTCACCGCGCAGGAGAACGTGATGATTCCGATGCGCAAGTTGGGGCAACTTTCCGATGGCGAGATGCGCGAACGCGCTGCCGGCCTTCTGGAGGCAGTTGGCTTGGGCGACAAATTACGGAGGCCGAGCCGGCATCTTTCCGGAGGCGAACAACAGCGTGTGGCCATCGCGCGCTCGCTGGCTAACGATCCACGGGTGATCCTGGCTGATGAGCCAACAGGCAACCTCGACACAGTCAATTCCGAGCGCGCCTTTGAACTGCTTCAAAATATCGTCCAAGAAGGCGGCAAAGCTCTGCTCTTGGCCACGCACAATCCGGTCATCGCCGAAGCCTGCGATTGGATCCATGAAATGAAAGACGGCCTGATCAACGCCAGCCACCCGCGCGGCGCGAGACGTCGCTGACGGTTGGCAGCTCGCCGCTCCACCGTTAATCTCGCGGGCGATGGAGAATATCCTGCCAATCGTAATTGCGGATGCGCCCGAGGCGTTGACCGAATTGTGCGGCGTCAACTTACTAGAACGTTTGCTCCGCATTTTGCAGCGACTCGGATTTCGCCGCGCGATTGTTTTTTCCAGCACGCCGGAAATCATTGGAGCGGAGTTGGCCAAGCGCTCGTGGGCTCGACAACAAATTACTACTCAGCTTGTTCCAACTGCAGCTAAACCAGTCACGGCCCACCGGGTTTTGGAACAAGGCCAGACGGCGCACTTCCTAATTGTCCCGGCAAACGTCTATTGCGATGGGCGTTTGCTTGCCGCCCTGTCAGCCAGGAATTCTCCGACTGTTCTTGTGGATTCCAATCCGCCGCAGTTCGTCCAACACCTGATCCAAAACCCGAGCGGGCCGGCTTTGGTGACGCGGGACTTCCTTCTGGCGTGCTCTGACAGCGCGCCGGTTTTTGAGGAGCTCAAGCAAAAGATCGACGCTGGTGAAATCGACGCCGTGGACGCAGCTAAAGTTGACGATTACATCGTCAGCATGCGCCGGCACGTAAGGCCACTTTGTTTTTCAGCGACGTCAGCACAGGACCGTCGTCTGGCTCAACGCATCATTCTGGATTCCGCTCAAAACGGCACGCTCGATTTCCCCGCGTACGTTCATGCGCCAATCGAGACCGCGATCGTCTCTCGCCTTTGCAGAACACGAATCACGCCCAACCAAATTACGATTGCCGGCCTTGTCATCGGATGCGGCGCCACCGCGGCGTTTGTGCTCGGTCGAGTTGGGCTCGGCATTCTCGCAGCTCTGATCTTTGGTGTCGTCGATGGATTGGATGGAAAGTTCTCGCGCGTCAAAGTTGAAACCACTAAACGCGGCGAATGGGAGCACCACGTCGATACTTTCGTCGAAAATTCATGGTGGGCAGCCATCGCTTTTCATTTGTGGCAAGTCGGCCAACCTCCGAGTGCATTTTATTTTCTCGCGCTACTCATTGGTTCGCATGTGTTGAATGGATTCGCGAAACGGCGGGCGCGGGCGGCAACGGGTCGGCTGCTGGATGATGTCGGGTCGTTCGACCGAGGTTTTCGGCTCATCGCCGCTCGAAGAAACATTTATATTTGGGTTTTGGCGTTTGGCTTTTTGCTAAACGCATTACCGCAAACTTATGTCTTTATCTGCGGTTGGGCGGCGCTTACTGCGGTCGTTCATCTTCTGCGCTCGGCGTGGATTTGCAACGCTTCCCAGCGGCGAGTTGTCTTGACCGCCCGCGTGTTGTGATTTCAGTCAACTTCTTTCAGCGACCGTATTCTGCTGCAAACCAACCGCGGTGGTACTTCTCATGACTCACAACCTCGACCTTGCCCGACCTAGCGACCACCATCGTGAAGCGCCGGTACATGCTGCCGACCTCGCGCTGGAACTCGAGCCGCCCGTCAGGGATGCGCCGGCGCGGGTGGACGCGACCGGAGTGGAGCTGAAACGGGGCGCTTTCCTGAACACGATCGCGATGCTCGCGTCGAATTTCCGCGGCATCTTCACATTTCTTGTAGCACGTCTGCTCGGGCCGGCGGTACTCGGCATGTTTTCCGTTGCATGGGCCACGACCGACATCATCAGCAAGATCGGCGTCCTTGGTCTGGACAACGCGATCACGACATTCATCGCTCGCTCAGAAGCTGTCGGCGATCGGGCGCGAAGCCGATCGCTTTTTCGAGTCGCGGTGGTGCTTGGGCTTCTCCAGTCGGTTGTGACGGCTGTGATCGTGATCGTGGCGCTGCGATTCTTTAACCGCGGCCTCCACGTGCAGCCGCAAATGGTTTCCGTGCTGAGCCTGGTTCTCTGCGCGATGCCTGGTCTGGCACTCTATCGCATCAGTACCGCCATCTCGCGCGGAATGAAGGTGATGCAGCACGATATCTATTCACGCGGAATGACCGAGCCGATTGCAACGACCCTCGCTTTCCTGCTGGCAATCGCCGTTGGGTTTAAAGAGTTCTCACCAGAGGTCGCTGTAATCGTGGGAACAGCAGCTTCAGGAATTGTCGCACTCCGCCTGGCTTCATCCTGCTTTCATGACATTCCTGCGCCGATGACTGTCATGTCGCCGGTCGCGGAAGCAAGATCACTGCTCGCGTATTCGGCTCCCATCAGCATTTATCAACTCATTAACGCGTTGATCTCCCGGCTGGACCTCATCCTGCTGGGCTACTTCGTTGGACGCGCGCCCGGTGTGACGCTCGCAACGGTCGGTATTTACAGCGCTGTCGTCGGGACCGCCAACGGCTTGCGAAAAGTTAATCAGGCCTTCAACCCGATTTTCGCCCCGGTCGTAGCCGGTATGACCGCAACGGGCGACCATGAAGTGGCGGCCGCAACTTACGCGCGTCTCGCTCAGTGGATGCTCTGGATCTTGTTGCCGCTCGTTGTGGTCCTGTCGCTCGCGGGTAGCACGATTCTGCTGATTTATGGTCCAGCATTCTCGCAAGGCGGAGCGTGGCTGGGGATCGTCGCCCTGGCCAGTGCCATCAACGCGTTTGTTTATCTGGGCGAGACGGTCATAATGGTGC
>JBKPGQ010000387.1:0-1853 GCA_046729455.1 Verrucomicrobiota bacterium | reverse complement strand
GCGCAAGAAAACCTCGCGTACCAGGCGGTCCGCGTTCTCGAGCTCGCCAACCGCGTTCCAGTTAACGAGGCACTTGACTATCAACGAGCCCTCAGCAGCGGCAGCACTGGCTCAGCGCTAATTTTTGTCTTATTCATCAATAGTTCCATACTTCAATAGGAGGTTCACAGATGAAAATTTTTGTTGTCAGGCACCGGACGTTCCTCGCACTTGTCGTCTGCTTCGCCATCGGGGTCGGCGGGATGACCCTGGCCCAACAGACCGGGAAGGGCCAGGTTAAGTCGACCCAGCTGTCCCAGCGGGACATCATCGAGAAGCTGGACGGGAAGGACGCAAGTGCGACGGTGCGAGAAGTGACCTTCGAGCCCGGCCAGAAGGATTCGCCGCACCGCCACACCGGCCCGGTGTTCGGCTACGTCCTCGAGGGCGAATACGAGCACGCCATGGACGACGAGCCGGTCAAGACCTACAAGGCTGGGGAAACGTTCTACGAATCGTCGGGGGCTGTGCACCGGGTGGCCCAAAACCCGAGCGGCAAGACCAGGACCCTCCTCCTGGCGGTGATCCTGCACCCTCGCGACGCCAAGGAAGTGACGGTCCGGGAGAAGGGCAAGGAGTAGGGATCGTGGGGCATAACCGATCGGCGGCCGCCGCTCGAACGAGGAGTGGCAAAGCGACGCTCTCGTGCAGGACTACGGCGGCTCGGTCGGCTTTCACCTTGCGGCCAAGCACCCGGTTTGTCGCATTCAACAATAGTCCCATACTCCAACAGGAGGTTCACAGATGAAGATTTTTGTTGCAGGAGGGACGGGAGCGATCGGTCGTCCGCTGATCGCGGCATTGCTCGCCAAAGGACACGCTCTCGTTGCGCTGACCCGTTCTCCAGAAAAAGCTCGGGCTTTAGTGGAACACGGCATAGAACCTGCGATCGCCGATGTCTTTGATACCGCTGCGGTCAAGGCGGTTGTCAGTCGCGCTCAGCCGGAGATCGTGATTGAACAACTCACCGCCCTACCCAGACCCTACACCCGGGAGTCAATGAGTGCCGCCGCCGCCCTCAACAATCGCATCCGTTTGGAAGGGGGCGCCAATGTGCTGGCAGCCGCGCAAGCGGCGGGTGTGCGGCGTTACCTGAGGCAGTCAGTCGCATTCTGGGCGTTTCCTGGTCCTGGATTGGCAGATGAACAAACGCCTCTAGCCTTTGATGCCTCGCCTGCGGTTGCAGCAGGTGCCCGCGAGGCAACTGAGCTTGAGCATCGCTTACTAGGAAATCCCAACATAGAAGGGATTGCATTGCGTTATGGCTTCTTCTATGGACCCGGCACCTGGTTCAACCCCGATGGCGATGTGGCCCACCAGGTGCGTCAGCAACAGTTCCCGATCGTCGGGAATGGCGCAGGCGTCTGGTCGTGGTTACACATTGAGGACGCGGCGATAGCCACCGTTGCAGCAGCAGAGCGAGGCAATCCTGGGATTTATCTGGTTGCAAATGATCAACCGTTAGCGGTGCGCGAATGGCTTCCTGCGTTTGCTCAATGGCTGCATGCTCCACCGCCGCCGCGGATATCGGTTGAGGATGCTCTGAAAGCGCGTGGTGCGGATGCGGTTTACTATGGGACTCAGATGCAGGGCGTATCGAACGCCAAGGCAAAACGCGAACTGCATTTTCAGCCGCGACCGTTGGAGTGGATCGTTGACACCGCCGTGGCTCGTGGCAGTTAACAAGTTCGCTCTTATTGGATTCCAGGGTCGTGGAATGTGAGGATGTCCTATACTGATGACATCTCAGTTCCCAACCCCTGACAGGAGCCCAATGGTGCAGGTCAATATCAAGCGTCTCATTGATGATGTGC
>JBKPGQ010000386.1:0-2576 GCA_046729455.1 Verrucomicrobiota bacterium | reverse complement strand
GCGTCGGTTTGGGCCCTTAAGCATGCTGCGCGAGCCTTGTTAAAACGAGCCAGAATTGAAGCGAATGAGTCGTGATCCTCTTTCCCATGATGCGACGGCGACCACGAATCATGCCCTCGGATATTTAGCGGCAAACCCGTGGCTTCGCTGAAAGCTCGCTCATAATCTTTGAAAATGTGCGAGCGCGACAGATGTCGCATCACTTCCTGATCAGAGGATCGGGATGCGTTTCGCTTGCTCATTTCACCTTGCGACGCAGTACGTCTAGCCCTCTTTGCGTGTCGCATCGCCGGACGCCTACTAAAATTCGAACCCTCTCAGCAACAGCTGGCCTGATCGAAGCCTTTGCCCGATGTGTGCGTTGCCAAATGTCTGCTGCTTAACATCACAGACCTGATTTGCGGCAGAAGCGCGAAGCCGCCTGAAAAGCGCAGCCCGATGTTTAGAGCCTTTATGTCGCTTGAAATAAATCGCGCTGCTTTGTTGGACGGTTAGTTGCATATTTGTTGATAAGGAAACTGCCGGTGCTGATCTGAGCTACATTCCCAGCCCGCGAAACACCGCACGCCAGCAAGGCCTTGGTCGTTTCCTCGACGGTAAGGAGATATTTGAGCACGATCGGATGAATTGCATACGCCACTTCAGCATCTCGCATTATTTCGCGGCATTGGATTACATGCATGTGCGGTTAACTGTGTTTGGTTGGTGCAGAGGGAAGGGGCCGCACCCGCGGTCGATTGACGCTGCAAACGTTAACAAGTGAAGTTACAGCCAAAACGCCGATCTCCTAATGTTATTTTGGCGTTTGTGCGAGTCACGTCGTGCCGGACTGGCATTACCTGCAGTGCGTGATTCTGGGCAACGAGTGAGTTCAATAGAGCGTGCTGGGAAGCGTTGACATAGATGGACAAACCCCAAGTGATTTGAAACGAGCGGAAGCATACGAGTCAATGCTTTCAGCGTTTAGACGCGACCCGATTTACTCCCAAGGCGCGCTAAATCAGAAACGAAAAAGGGCTTGACACGATGGCGCGGATTCTGTACAAGACCTTTGATTACGTCATCCGACGTTTCAACGCACCTTCGGCCGGGCTGAAAAGCGGACTGAACCTTCGCTGAGACACCGCTTAGCGCGATCTCCAGATTCAACTGGAACCCCGAGTCACCTGGAGCGAGGCGGCCGTTCAAAGCGCCTCGTGAGGATTGGTTCCTCGTTCCGCGCGGATTTGGAGCAGTCAATCCAAATAGAAACCGGTTTATGAAATTCGTAACGCTCAGAACAGAGCGCACTCACCAGACGGGGAAAATTACATAGACCACTAAAACAGAAGAAAGCACGTTATGACAAGATCAACTCCGACCCTTACCCAAAGCGGACTGCTGGCCGTGTTACTGCAACGTCAGCACCACAAAGTAATCCACTTGGCCTGGCGTCGTGCACATCGCAAGCACATACGCGCCGCCCTTTGGCGCTCCCTGACCTGGCCATGGCGGACGCTTAGGGTCCCATGCCCGTCCCCGTTTCGGACCGAGCCCTTCCTCGGAGCCGCCCCGCACCGCACTTGAATGTTTTAACAAGTCCCATTGCCATGTCTCATCAAATCCACACCTACACCGAACTCCAGCAACAGATTCACGACGATCTGCGGATCCAACATCCCGAATGGGTCAAGCCAAATGGCGAATCCCCCGCGTGTGATTCTTACGAGGCGCGCCTGACAAAGATGCTCGACATTTTGACGCGAAGAGGATCCAACGACTCTATCGTTCCTGCTCATCGCGCACTGGAACACGCAGTAACTGGAAGCTAAAGACTTATGGAATATGTTTTAGAGGTAGTTGAACTATTTCTTATTCTGCCTGGGGATAACCTACTTAAGGCGCGGGCTTTCGTTAGCTGCGCGAAGTAAATGATTCGCGACACATCCACGCTAATAATTCAGTTCGTTCTTTTAGCTGCTATTATTCTCGCTCCCTGGCTTTATAAGAGGAGCAAGAGCTAGGTTTGTTCCGCTGAGGTCTGAAGCATAAGGTGTCAGACCACCGTGCAAGTCTGGACAGTTGGAGAAGAACTTGGGATTGGAAGCGAGCTCTCTCAGACATGCTGCGCGTCTAATAATCTTAGAGATCATGAGGTTCGTCTTCCTTAGTTCAAAGGACTAGTCGACTAAAGCTAGCGCGTTACACTGGGTGGGCGAACGCACAGAACTTTCCGCACGCTCGCCGTCAGTGTTAGAGCATTACGCCACTTTAACTTGGGTAGCTTTTGATTTTGCTACCGGTGTCGTCGGGAGGTACACTTTCAGCACTCCGTCGCGGAACTCCGCCGTGACTTTCGTGCTATCGGCATCTTCAGGCAGCGTGAAGGTGCGTCGGAAAGTGCCAAAGCATCGTTCGATGCGATGGAATTTCTTTTTCCGATCTTCCTTCTCGACTTTGCGTTCTCCGGAAACGCTAAGAATGCCGTCTTCGACTGTTACCTTAACGTCATCCTTCTTCATTTCAGGCAGGTCAGCTTTGAGGAGGTACCCGTGATCGTCCTCGCTGATATCAACCTCCGGTGACCAATCTGCGAC
>JBKPGQ010000385.1:0-1642 GCA_046729455.1 Verrucomicrobiota bacterium | reverse complement strand
TGAGCGCGACTGGCGTTAGACACGGCGAGCATTTCCCCTTCAATACTTGGTTTCACCGACACCGGCAGAACCACCAGATCGATCCCGCGTGCGGCAAGCTGATCGCGAAAATCGACAATCGCTTGAATCGGATCGGGCTGGACACGACTAGCTTGCAAACGGTGTTTGATCCGGACTGGATCGAGAAACGGCGGCCCGATCACATGATCGACATCGGCGCGATAAAACAGCCAGTGGTCGTCACCCAAATAAACCTGCTCGTTGCCAGCGCCCAGCAGCACAGTGAGCAGATATTGCGTGCGCGGCAAGAGCCATTGCGAGACTAACGACTCGTTTTCCAATGCGCGCTCGACGCGTTTCAGATCTTCAGAATGGGGGAGCCATGGCAGCGATTTGAAGATGGAAATCATTGGCAAGCGGCTGATCGCGCCTGCCGCGCGAAATTCGCCAGCCAGCTGAATCGCCGGAACAGCGACAATCGTTAACAAAAACAGTGCAATAAGAGTTTGCCGCGTTCCGGGCGCAAACTTCGTATTCTTTAGCGCCAGCTCGGCTTCTTCTTCGCGCGGAAGTCTCCGATGCTCTGGCGCTCCCGGAGTCGGGTCAGCGTACCTTGGCAACGAATATTTCGGCAGAGGTGGTGTGGTCGTTGGCCGGCGAAGGAGTCGATATGATGTGCTACGTCGCATGGTCAACGCGCTAAAAAATGAAATAGATAAAGGGGTTGTATTCCTGCGTGGCCAGGACGATCAGCGCGACCCACCCCAGCGCGAAACAAGTCGCCGTCTTCGGCCAGGTCATTGCTTGGCTCCAATCCCAAGTCTGCGTCCCAAACCAAACAACGATTCCCGCGATCAGGATCGACAAAACGTAATAGGGCTTGTAAATCAGACCGCCAATCAGCGCCGCATTTGGCAACGGCTGATTGAGGTGAAACATCGCGCCTAAATATCGGACGGCGCTCCGCAAGCTTTGCCCGCGAAAGAACACCCAGCCGATCGTCACGATCACAAACGTTAGGCCGATCCGTAATAGCTTGGGTAGATCATGATAAAGACCTTTGCGGCCCTGGCTGCGCTCGAATGCAAGCATCCCGCCATGAAGCCCACCCCAGATCACAAAGTTCCACGATGCGCCGTGCCAGAGTCCGCCGAGAAGCATTGTGATAGTGAGGTTCGCGTACGTGCGGGGAAGCCCGTGCTGGTTGCCGCCTATCGGAATGTAAAGATATTCGCGCAGCCAGGTAGAAAGCGAGATGTGCCAGCGCCGCCAGAAATCAGTGATCGATTGCGCGAGATACGGCGAATCAAAATTCTTCGCGAAAACGAATCCGAACATCAGGCCGAGCCCAATCGCCATGTCGGAGTAACCGCTGAAATCGAAATAAATCTGGAACGAATACGCGAGCGATCCGAACCACGCGTCGAGCGTTTGAATCGAGCCAGCGTCAAATGCCGTGTCCGCGATTTTACCGCACGGATTGGCCAGCAAAACCTTTTTAGCCACGCCCATCATGAAAAACGCGACGCCGCGCGCGAATTTATCGGATGTAAGCCGGCGATTTTTGAGTTGATCGGCGAGGAACGAGAACTTCAGAATCGGCCCGGCGACAAGGTGCGGGAACATCGAGACGAAGCAGGAG
>JBKPGQ010000384.1:0-4517 GCA_046729455.1 Verrucomicrobiota bacterium | reverse complement strand
TTGTCTTTTGTTCCCAAATTCGCCGGTTTGGGATCGCCATTCCATTCGATGCGTGCGCTCGCTGCATCGATTAATTGTGTGTCCAGCCATTTCATGACGATCTCCTTGTAATTCGTCGGATACGGTCCATAGCGCTCCGTGTCGGCAGATGGCGTCTCTGCGCATAAACGGCTCACCATGCACACTCCCATAAAGAGCGCGCAAACCGACAACACAAGCTTTTTCATCGTTGCATCTTCTACTGGGCGAGGCAGCTAGTCCAGCTTATTGAGGCGTATGTCAATCTGATCGCGTGATTTGCCTCGCATGTGAATGTTGTCGCCCCGATCGATGGATGAGGTTATGCCAACGCTGCTTCTTTCTGATTCTGGCTTATTATGAACGCACGATGACCCAGCGTGCGATTTTGATTTTCCTCGTTGCCACCACATCGGCAATGGCTTTCATGCCCGCTTCGGCGCAACAGAACCCAGCACAAACTGCCTCGCCTGCAATTTCTGAGAAAGTCAGTTCTTTAGAGCGCGCTGCCGGGGTCAACGACCCCGGCTACGGCTCGACCGGGGGCGCTGCGGATGTAAGACCATTCGATCCGGTTGCGGCGACACAAGCGTGGCTGGACAGCATCCCGCGGAATCAACGCGAAAGGTCCGACGCCTATTTCGAAGGCGGTTACTGGCTGATCCTCTGGAACTTTCTTCTCACGGCCGCAATTTCAGTCTTCCTTCTGTCCTCACGCTTTTCGGCGCGACTGCGTGATTTTTCCGAACGTGTTACGAAGATCAAGAATTTCCAAATCGCCTGCTACGCAATTCCATATCTGCTTTTCGTGTTCGCACTGAGTTTTCCGCTCAACCTGTACGAAAACTTTTTTCGCGAACATCAATACGGCCTTGCGACACAGAGTTTCGCCCCATGGTTTCGCGAACAGTTAATCGGCCTAGCGCTAACTATAGCCGGAGGCACCTTAGTGGTGGTCGTTCTCTACGCCGTCTTTCGGCGCGCACCGCGCACATGGTGGATTTGGGGAACTATCGTCATGATTCTTTTCTCGGGAACCCTCGTCCTTATCGCGCCGGTCTATGTCGAACCGCTCTTTAACACTTATAAGCCGCTAACCGATCCAAAAATTCGAGACCCAATTCTTGCGATGGCTCGAGCGAACGAAATTCCTGTGAAACAGGTTTTCGAAGTGGATGCCTCGCGTCAGTCCACCCGTGTCAGCGCCAATGTCTCGGGATTACTTGGGACGACGCGCGTTGCGCTCAATGACAATCTGCTTAAGCAATGCACACTTCCGGAAATTCGCGCCGTGATGGCGCACGAGATGGGGCATTACGTACTCAATCATGGTGCGAAACTCCTCACCTACCTTGGAATCCTTATTCTCATCGGCTTTGCACTTACCCGAATTCTCTTCGATGCCGCCGTGAAGCGTTGGGGAGAGAAATGGCGCGTGCGCGGTGTTGCTGACCCTGCGGGTCTCCCGCTGCTCGCGTTGATTTTTAGTACCCTACTTTTTTTTGCCATGCCGGTTCTTAATACGGTAGTACGCATCACAGAACGAGAAGCAGATGCTTTCGGAATCAATACTTCACGCGAGCCCGAAGGCATGGCAAAAGTCGCGCTGAAACTCGGCGTCTATCGCAAACTCGATCCGACGCCGTTGGAAGAATTCATCTTTTTCGATCATCCAAGCGGTCGCGCACGCATTCGCATGGCGATGGATTGGAAAGCAGCAAATTTACCGGCTGGAGAATCGCGTGCATCCGAGAACCAACCCGCGACTCATTAACGAGCTACGCCATGCGAAGCCATCTGCCACTATCCCGTTTCGCGCGGGTGTTGCGAAGGCGCCGCGGCAGTGAAAGCGAATTTTCGCTTCCGAATCAGCATCAAATTTCGGATGTAAATGAGCGAGTTAGGGAGATACGCAAGAATCCCAATCGGATCGCGTCGGAAAATGAAGTAAATGCACATGAGTACGCTTCCGGCAATGCTCCAGTACCAGAACGAGACAGGGATAATGCTTTCACCCTGTCGTTCAGAGGCTAGCCATTGGACGAGAAACCGCATCGAGAAAAGAGCGTTTCCAATGAAGCCAAGGACCATGAGATAACTCCAATCCAAACCAAGAAATCGGTATTCCTTCCCGATCCAGGTAATAGCGATGAGTGCAAGTATGTTCATAGGCAATGTGGTTGTTTAGCGTTTCCCCTCTCTTTTCACAAGATAGAGGTATGCCCGATTTCGTTTTGCAAAACCTTGCGATATAGGAGATCCAAAGATTGGGAGACACCGGCCACTTAGGATTGCGCGTTCAGTAGTGCAATCAAAGTATCGGCAATTGCGGCAGGAGTTTCGGCAACGGCTATGTCCGCTGCCTTAAGCGCCTCGATCTTACCTGCTGCCGTTCCCTTGCCGCCTGCAACGATCGCACCGGCGTGACCCATCCGTCGGCCCGGAGGGGCTGTCATCCCCGCGATGAAAGCGGCAACCGGTTTCTTGCAATTCTTCTTGATCCACTCGGCAGCTTCCTCTTCTGCCGAGCCGCCAATTTCACCGATCAAAATCATAGCATCCGTGCCGGGATCGTCGTTGAACAGTTTCACGCAATCGAGATGTGACAAACCACCGATGGGATCGCCGCCGATCCCGATGCAAGTCGATTGACCGTAACCGCGCGAAGTGAGTTGCCACACCGCCTCGTAAGTAAGTGTGCCCGAGCGCGAGATCACCCCGATCTTGCCAGGCTTATGGATGTATCCTGGCATGATGCCGATCTTGCATGCGCCTGGAGTGATAATTCCCGGGCAATTCGGCCCGATCAGTCGTGATTGCTTTCCACGCATCAGGGCTTTTACCCGCATCATGTCCATCACTGGAATTCCCTCTGTGATGCAAACGACCAGTTCGACTCCGGCATCCACAGCTTCAAGAATTGAATCGGCAGCCGCAGGAGCAGGCACAAACACCATCGAAGCGTTGCAGTTAGTCTCTCGTCGCGCTTCCCAAACTGTATCGAACACTGGCACCTTGCCGTCGAACATCTGTCCGCCTTTGCCGGGAGTAACACCGGCGACAACGTCGGTCCCGTAATCAATGCACTGCCGCGTATGGAAGGCACCGGCGCTGCCGGTAATACCCTGCACCACGAGCCGGGTGTTTTTGTCGACAAGAATGGACATGAATTAACCAGTCTTGCGCTTGTGGATCACAACCTTGTTTCCATCAGGATCGTAAACGATCGCGATCCAGCAGACTGGTGTCTCGCTCTTGTCCAACAGAAATTTCGCGCCGCTCTGCTTCAATTCGCGAACCGTCGCGTCAATGTCGTCCACCTCAAAAGCGATAGATGTGCCGAGACTACTCAGCGTCTGCGGGTTAATGTTTGTAATCGCAAACGTGCCGCTGCCCACTTGGTATTCAATCCATTTTCCGCCTGCCATTTCCTCGCTGAGTTTGAGACCGAGCACGTCTTCATAAAACCCGCGAGCGCGTTTGATGTCTGTCACTGACGAACCGGTGAATGCTATTTCTTTGATCATTTGCTTCAGTCCTTAGGAAGACTTGCGCTTATGAATCACCAGCTTATTTCCGTCGGGATCGCGAAATTGCGCCATCCAGCACACAGGCGTTTCAGTCTTTTCGATATCGAAGGCGACACCGCGTCCTTTAAGTTTGTCGATGGCGGCATCGATATCTTCTACCTCAAAAGCGATCGTCGTACCCTCGCGTGACGGTTTCCAAGCCGGATGACAGCCGACACCGATTGTGGTTGGGCCAAGATCGTACTCGACCCATGCGCCATCCATTTGGGTTCGCGCAGGTTTTAGCTCGAGCGTCTCCTGATAAAACTTCCGCGCCCGCTCTTTGTCTGAAACAGCGACGGCGATAAATGCAACTTCCTTGATCATGGCATTACGCGTTTTTCAATTTGTGGATAATAATCTTGTTACCGTCCGGATCTTGCACGACGGCCATCCAGCACACAGGACTTTCAATTCCTTCGGCGGCAAAACGAGCCTTCGCTTGTTTCAGGCTCTTGATGGCGGCGTCAAAGTCTTCGACTTCAATAGCAACGCTGGTGCCGTCTTCGGATGGCTTCCATTGATCGCCCACGCTGCCGATGGCTAGCGTGTCGGGACCAATCTCATATTCGATCCAAACACCTTCGCCAAATTCGCCCGAGACTTTGAGTCCGAGCACTCCTTCGTAAAACCCTCGAGCGCGTTTTATGTCCGTTACCGGGATTCCAGTAAATGCGATCTTCTTCGCTTTCATTTTTTTCCTGCTGCCGCTTTCATGGCTTTTTGCGCGGCATCGGCCAAATCGTCGGCTGCAATGACGGCCAGACCCGAATCCGCGATCAATTTTTTCCCTGCTTCGACATTCGTTCCCTCGAGCCGAACGACCAGCGGCACCGATAGTTTTACTGTCTTTGCTGCGTCGATGATTCCCTGCGCAATGATGTCGCATTTCATGATACCGCCAAAAATGTTGACCAGGATCGCTTCTAC
>JBKPGQ010000383.1:0-3222 GCA_046729455.1 Verrucomicrobiota bacterium | reverse complement strand
TCACGCTTCATGCACCGGCGCGACGGACGACCGCTGACGGAGCTTGGCGAAGGCGATGATTTTGCTGGATTACGCGCATACGTCCACGGCGAATCTCAGCGTCATATCGATTGGAGAGCAGTAGCTCGCGGGCAGCCGCTGGTGACGAAACAATTTACAGCTGAGGCGGAAGGCGTCGTGTATCTCGATTTTTCTGCTCTCCACTTTGGCGACATGGAAGAAAAACTGTCGCAGTTAGCACTTTGGGTGATTGAAGCAGAACGTGCGCGGCGATCTTACGGCCTTCGTCTGCCAGGCGTCGAAATTCCCCCCGGTGTTGGACAATCGCATTTTCATCAGTGCCTGCGGGCACTGAGTTTGTTCGAGTCCGGTCAGCGCGGAGCGCCGACCCTACCAACGAGCTGGGCTAAGGAGCGCGAGTGAGAGTATGAGCGGGAGCAAGAGGGATAGAAGTATTCCACGGCGACCACTGCTTTGGCTGGCGGCCGCATTGCTCTTCACACTGCCTCCCATGTTCGGTTCCCTCGTGAGCTGGGTTCCGTGGGTTTTTCTGCTCGCGCTTGCAATGAAATTCTGGATGGAGCCAAGAGGTTACCGTCTTCGCTTTGCAACTTTGAAGCTGCTGCTCGCGGCCGGCGCGCTCCTAGCGATCTTCGCCAGTTATGGCTCCCTGAAAGGCATTGAGCCGGGCATATCTCTCCTTATTGTTCTCGTCGCTCTTAAGGTCCTGGAGGCACACACGGCGCGCGAGTTTCAAGTGATGGTGCTTATGGGATGGGTGCTTTGTCTTTGCGGCTTTTTTCTCTCCCAGGACTTTGTGATAGCGCTTTCCATCCTGACCGCGTTCGCGTTGCTGCTCGTGGCGCTGATCCAGTTTTATCGCGGATCGTCACCCGGCGCGTTCTGGCCCCCGTTGGCAACGACATGCAAAATTGTTGTTCAAGCGGCGCCACTCGTCGTCCTCTTGTTCCTTTTGTTTCCCCGGGTCAATACTGGCTTACGCTTTGATTTTCGCGCCTACGGTTTGGCAGGCTCCGGATTTTCCGATCGACTTTCCCCTGGCAGCATCGCAGCGCTTGCAAATTCTTCGGACATTGCCTTTCGTGCGGAGTTTCCTGGCAGCACCGCGACGCCACCTGGTTCGATGTATTGGCGTGGCCTCGTCATGTGGCACTGCGATGGCATGGAATGGCGCGCCCCGTACGTGCCCGTATCAATCTCTCGTTCAGCCAGGCAATTCCCCAGAGGAAATACGTTTCGCCAGCGGATTACGCTCGCGCCGCATGGAGCACGCTGGATGTTTGCGCTTGATCGGCCCTTTGAAATCCCACCGGGGGCGATCCTTGTGCGTGGCGATTACCTCTGGAGCGTTCAGACAATTCGAAAGGCGCGCCGATATGAAGTCGTTTCCTCTATCGGGGCAACTGGAAAAGAATTGACGCCAGGCGAACGGCGGGAAGCACTCGAGGTTCCGCCAGCGATTAGTCCCGCCGTGCGCGAGCTGGCACAATCCTGGGCGACGCAGAACTCCAATCCGCGCGCCATAGTGAATAGCGCACTCCAGTTTTTCCAGGCGCAAGGTTTTCGCTATTCGTTGACGCCAGGTGAATATGGAAAGAACGGTCTGGAACAATTTCTCTTTCATCGACGGGTTGGCTTTTGCGAACACTATGCCGCCAGTTTCGCTACCTTAATGCGGCTGGCAGGAATTCCTGCGCGGGTGGTCGTCGGATATCTGGGCGGTGAGTATAACGATCTAGGCCATTTCGTTCTCGTGCGACAAGCGGACACGCATGCGTGGTGCGAAGTCTGGCTTCCAGAGAGCGGCTGGACACGAGTGGATCCAACCACCGCAGTTGCACCTGGACGAGCGAGCCTCGATCTAAACTCGTTTTTAGAGAGACGCATCGCTTCCGGACAAATGGAAGCTCGCCGAAGTGCGTTCCTCACGCAGTTAGCCCGATCCGCATTATTCACCAACGCTCGCCTCGCCTTGGAGACGCTTAGTTACCAGTGGGACACTCGACTGTTAGCCTTCGACGCAGACGTACAAGAAGTACTACTGGACTCAATGGGGCTTGCGAATCGCGGTCCGTTCGTTCTCATCATCGAAATCCTGATTGTCGCAATCGCACTGCTTGTAATCTATTTCGGCTGGATGCAATTGCGGACGCGTTCGCGCGCGGACCGGGTAAAGGCGTTGTATGAACGTTTTTGTCAGAAGGCTGCCCGCCTGGGTGTGCAGCGCGATCCATGGGAAGGTCCCTCAGATTTCTCAAGACGCGCCGCGCTGTTGTTGCCTGACGAATCGGAGCGCATTCGCCAGATTTCCAATACGTACATTGCGCTGCGCTATGCGCCGGAGCCCGCCGCAATCGTTCTCGATAGATTTGCGCAAGACGTGCGGGCGTTTGCAGGCCATGGCCGTTGAGGCCGAGAGCGTTTGTGTTTCGCGCCAAAGGCGCTCTTCAGTCCAGCCTGGGGCATCGGCCCAGGGCACGCAGCCATATTCGTAAACGAGCGTTGAAAGCGCGACTCAGTGCGGCAGGCTGACCTTGATGGACTGGAGGCCCGTGGAATGAATCGCGCTTTCAGCGCTATATTTTTGGACGCATTATTTTCCTGGGGCGTTACCCCCAGGCTCAAGATTGAGTGCTCCGCCTTTGGCGCTAAACAAAAACCCGATTAGACGTTGGCTACTTGAGAAAATATTTCTCCGGAATTGGATGCTCAGGGCTTTCTTGCTGCCAATAGATGTTTACGATCCACCAGCGACTGCCATCGAAAAAGAGCTGTATGCTGTTGATTCCGCGTATGAATGGTTCGGGATCGTCCGCGTTATGACGCGATTCATACACGCTCCAAACGTGAGCAATGTGTCCGAATTGTTCTGTGCGCCGGGCAATCTCCTTTTCGTAAAATCCATCTACCGCAAAATACGGTTCCACGCGGGCGATGAAACCATCTACGTCCAACATTTGCGGTGCGAGACCGTCATTCGCGCCGGGCTTTGCAGCAGGAATCAGGCGCGCACCTGGGTAAAACAACGACCGTTCTCGATCCCAATCACGCTTTTCGCCGGCGGCGCCTGAAATCCCTTTGTAAGCAGCCGTGATAATTGCGTCGATCGAGGCGACATCAGATGGATTAGCTTCTGACTTCGACATTGGATGTTGGGCGTTGAGCGTTGGGCGTTTTCTGAATCAGCTCCAGCACCTTCAT
>JBKPGQ010000382.1:0-1623 GCA_046729455.1 Verrucomicrobiota bacterium | reverse complement strand
CTTGATCCGAAGGACCTCTCTGGAGTTTTAGACGGAACCCCTCCTTCTCGATCTCGAAGACCGAAAGATCGTTCCTCTTCATCAAGTCGATGATGGTTTTGATTTCTTTGATGTCTTTGGGGTCCACCACGTGCTCCTGTCAAAAGTTAAAGAGGCTAGGTAAAGCAGTTTTGGGAATGAGGTCAAGGCAATCGTGGCTATTGTTGCCATGGAATGATTGAGTCGCTGCCGTTACTCGATTTCAAAATCATTGATGAAACCGACGATTATGCTGTGATCGATAAGCCGCCGTTTCTCCTGATTCATCCTACGAAACCCGATGGGACGCGAACGTTGTGGCAGGAATTGCGCGGACTCTTCGCGTTCGAGATCGCTGCCGGCGGCCAGGTATCCATTGTGAACCGGCTCGATCGCGAGACGAGCGGCCTCGTCTTGATTGCTAAGAAGTCTGATGTCGCGCGCAGATTTGGGCTTCTGACACAACGGCGACAACTAAAGAAAGAATATCTGGCGATCGTCCGTGGCTGGCCCGACTGGCAGCGTAAAATTGTGAATTCGCCATTGGTTCGACAGGGCAAACATCAATGGTCAGCGATCTGGTTAAAGCAAACGATCCACCCGGCCGGTGCACCGGCGCAGACTGAATTTCACGTTGAGCGGTGTTTTGCGCGATCGCCTGGTAGGGCGCGACCGCCGGGCGCGCCGATCGAGAGCGCGCGCCCAGTCGAGAAATTTAGCTTAGTCCGCGCGATTCCACACACAGGACGAACCCACCAGATCCGAGTGCATCTCGCTTCGATTGGTCATCCTATCGTGGGCGACAAAATTTACGGACCTGATGAACAGCTTTACCTGTGTTTCATCAAGTCCGGATGGACCCCTGAGCTCGACCGCCAGCTGCTTCTGCCGCGACACGCTTTGCACTCGGCGAGATTGGCAATCGAAGGCGAGAATGAATGGACCAGCGCATTGCCTCCCGATCTCGTGGAGTTTATCGCGTAGGGATGCCGCGCTGCGGCGTCGAACAGCGCAGGGCGCGCTGTCCTTCGAATTGCAATCCGATCAAGCCTCCTTATCGTAGGCGCGCCGAATGAAACCGCCTCGCGTTTTCGCCGTTTGTGTGATCGTTCTCGTCTCTTCGCAGGCATTCGGCGGCACTGAACCGTCACGCACGGAGGCAACCACCGAATTACTTAATCCGCACCGATTCGAATTGGCAGTCGAGTCGGGATATTTGTTTGGCGCGATCAATCCGCCACAGGATTACCAAATTGGCACGGAATTCCTAACGGCACGGATTCGCTGGGGAGTTGTGCAGCGCGACATCTGGCTGCGCGGTTACAACCAATTCTACATTAGCGCGATCGCAGAACCGATCTTCCGCGGAATTGAGAACCATTATTTCGGGCTCAATCTCGGAATGCGTTATAACTTTGTTCGGCCGGGCTGTCGTTTCGTGCCTTACATTTCGGGCGGACTTGGTTTGGGATGGATCGATAGTCATCCAGAAGTTCCCGGTGGTCAGGGTCAGGATTTTACATTCAACATTTTATCGGCCGCCGGGATTTCCTATCTCGTCGACGATCACTGGAAGATCAGCGTGGGAGCGCTTTATCAGCATCT
>JBKPGQ010000381.1:0-5986 GCA_046729455.1 Verrucomicrobiota bacterium | reverse complement strand
ATGCGAAATTTGTCGTCCGGCAGCAAGACGAGCAGCGCACCCGTTTTTGCTTCCACGTGCATCGGTTCGCGCACGTGGAAAAATTTTCGAGGTTCCTCCTGGGCCGTTACGCCGGATTTCCTAATGAGATCGACATAAGGTTGAGCGCTTCCGTCTCCAATTGGCGGCTCGTTTGCGTCCATCTCCACGATGGCGTTGTCCACGCCCATTGCCGAGAGCGCGGCCAGGATATGTTCGACTGTGTGCACCCGCACCGAGCCTTCGCCGATGGTCGTGGCGCGCTCGACCATTTTGAGATTCTCAATCTTCGCATCGATGGTCGGCTCATCTTGTAGATCTTTCCGCTTAAATTTAATTCCATGATCTACCGGTGCGGGATGCAGTTTCAGGGTGACTTTGTCACCCGTATGCAGCGCGGTGCCGCTAAAGCTGGCAGTCTTACCAACTGTATGTTGAAACTCGGGAGTCGAGGCCATTTGGATTAGCAATCGCTTGCGTTGTAGCGGTGCTTGTGTCAAGCACCGTTCTTTGGAATAGACAGCGTTCTTCCGCCTTCGCCAAAACTACGGCGTGACTTACAAAACGCCGTTGCAAATCACTTCAATTCAAACTCGCCGCAATCGAAAGCCATCATCTGGTCTACATTTGAAATGCGGAACTGGTGAGAATCGGTGCCGTCGGTTTGCCAAATATCGACCGATTTATCGCTCTTCTTCACAATCGATACACGACTCAAATTCGGCGATTTACTTATTGTGAACAACGGCAGACCGTCGTTTGTTTTCAAGTAGCTTCCGTTGTTGTCAAACCCCGCAACCAGCCCGACCACTGCTCGCGTGTCGTTTGCCAGCGGATTTGGCATGAGTTTCACTTTAATGCTGGCGTTCGAGTTGCTTTCCGGAGGGGATGCTGAGACCGGGCCAACATCTTCTACTTTGAGGGGGCCGACGAGATAACCGTGAGCGTGATATCTTCCGGCGGGCAAATCTTCGCCATTGTCATTTTTTCCGTCCCATTGCGTTACCAGCGCGTCTGCTCCGATCGTAAACTCGCGGAGGTCCCCCTCGTGGTGCAAAAGGCGCACCAGCTTTTCTTGTGCATCGTAAATTCCGAGGCTGATCCTGCCTTCCAAAGGTGGCGGTACAAAGCTAATGCGGACGTTTCTCGGAGGTGAAGCTGAGGGCGTTTGCACTGACTGGGGCGGCGGCGTGACAGGTTCAGCCGGCGAGTTAGACAAAACAGGAGATTCTTCGGTTATCGCTGATGGAGTTGGTGTTGGCGATTCTTGGGCGTAGATGACCGATGCCAGGAATGCCATCAGAATTGCGGTATTCGTCTTTATTGTCATTTCGAGCGGAGTCGAGACATCTCTACTTAGCTATGAAACGAGGCAAAGAGGGATAGCCAGAGACTCCTCGACTTCGCTCGAAATGACAAGTGGCCTAAACGTAGTAACGCCAGTTCACGTTTGGAAAAAGATTATCGCGCGATTCACACTCACGCAGAAATTCTTCATCGACGCGATTCGTGGCAAGTTGATCGTGTAAACGGTTAAAGCGAGCGAGATGATCGGTGGTGCGCTTGGTCGCGTATTCACGTGCGGTCCCGGTTTTGATTAGGAACCCCCAGTCGCTGGATTGAGCGAGTAGAAGTTCGCGTGCGAGTTGCTTGAGTACGCGGTCTGCAAATTGTACGGCAGGCGCCCCACCTGCCGGCTCCTTGCTTGGCGACCCCGAATGCTGTCGGATTTGCCCTACAAGAGCAGAAGCGTGCCTGCGCGAAATCCCATTCATCCGCTGTGCCGCGATGTGCAGCAGTGGATAAATCCACGCGTTGCTGGGATTCAGCCAAACTTCAAAGTAGCCGTTCTCGCCCCATGTTGAGGCTGCTGGCTCAATGATTTGCTGCGTGGGATTCGCTGCCAAATATTCGCTCGGCGTCGAGAGATGAAAATCCCGTTCGTTTGCAGCCTGGCAAATCAGGAATTCAACGAAACGTGGACCTTCGAACCACCAGTGTCCGAAAAGCTCGGCGTCAAATGGAACGACCACAATAGGATCGAACCCCGCGCTGATTTCGCGGATTTGACGCCGGCGTTCCTCGACAAAATGAATGGCTTGCGTTTCAGCTACTCTTTCAGCAGCGACTGGATCGTATAACTCCTTCTCATCACCGGGCCCGGTGATGCGGTGATACTTCACGCCAGAAAATTTTCGGGTGCTGTGAGCAACTGGTCCCAAATGTTCCAATGGAAGATCAAATCCAGCGTCGCGATAAAACTCCCGGTAGACAGGATTGCCAGGATAACCTCCGTGCGCGTTCCAAACCTGCTGGCTTGAATCGCGGTCGCGCGCAAACACGGCAGGCCCCGCCGGTGTGTAACAGGGCGCATAAATCGAGCGGTGGGGCCGCGGCTTTCCGAACAGCAGGCCGTGGGCGTCGAGAACAACCCAGCGCATGTTCGCCTGTCGCAGAATAGACTCCAGACCCGGCGCGTAAGCGCATTCCGGCAACCAAAACCCGGCGGACTCGGCAGCAAAAACATCCGCGTAGGCATCGCGTCCGATCAAAATCTGAGCGCGCGCTGCTTCAGGCGATTGCTGCAAGAGTAGAGGAAGCAAGCCGTGCGTAGCGGCGGAGGCGATTATTTCAAGTCCACCGCTTTCCTGCAGTTCGCGAAAAGAGGTAAGCAAATCGCATTTGCATTCATCGACAAAGAAGCGCTTGGTTTCGCAAAAGATTTTCGAATAAAAATCTGCGAGCTCGCGAAGCCGCGGGTGATTGCGGTTCCGTTTTCGTTCGCGCGCAGCGAGATCGATTAGCAGATCGAGATGCTGCACGTAACGCTCGCGCAAAAGCCGATCCTGAAGCATCGCGCAGAGGGTCGGCGTGATCGACATGGTGAGCTTGAACGGCACACGCTCATCGACCAGGCGCTGCATCATGCGCACTAGCGGGATATAACACTCCGTCATTGCTTCGAAGAACCAGTCTTCTTCCAGAAAATGTTCATGTTCCGGGTGGCGAACGAACGGCAGGTGCGCGTGAAGAATCAGCGCGAGAGAACCGTAAGACATTGCGGATTTCGGAGTGCGGAATGCGGATTGCCGATAGATTCCGCTATCAGCTCGGCTTTAAATCTGCAATCCGCAACTCCGACCCAGGTCGCAAGCACGCGAAGACTTTCGGTGTCGCCAATCCGCGATTGTTAAAGCGTCCGGCAGAAGTCTTGGAAGCGGTCCAATCCCTTTTTGATGACGTCAATACTGGTGGCGTAGCTGAGCCGGACAGTGCGATCGTCACCGAAGGCAGCGCCCGGAACGACTGCGACGTTGGCTTTGCTCAGCAGGCGGTCTGCGAAATTTTGCGAGGTCAGACCGAGCTGACTGATATTCACCAACACATAAAATGCGCCCTGTGGTTTAACTGCGGTAACGTTGGAAATCTTCGAGACACGGTCGAACATGTAATTGCGCCGCATGTCGAACTCTTCGCGCATATCAATCATGGGTTGTTGGTCGCCCTTTAACGCAGCGAGTGCCCCATACTGTGAAAAGGAGGAAGGATTGGATGTGGTGTGGCTTTGGATGGAATCGACTGCTTTCGCCACGGCCTCAGGCGCTGCTAGATAACCGAGACGCCAGCCAGTCATCGCATAGGATTTACTGAAGCCGTTGATTGTAATCGTCAGATCGTACGCTGCCTCGGAAAGTGACGCGATGCTCACATGTTTCGCGTCGTTGTAGACGAGCTTTTCGTAAATTTCATCCGACAGGATGTAAATGTCTTCTCCAGCGGCAACATCGACAATCGCCTGCAATTCCTCACGCGTATAAACAGACCCGGTCGGATTGCCGGGGCTATTCATGATCAACATCTTTGTGCGTGGAGTCATTGCATTCTCAAAATCCTCGGCGCGCATTTTCCAACCGTTGCGTTCGGTCGTCGGCACGATCACGGGTTCAGCTCCGACTAATCTGACCATGTCCGGATAACTGACCCAATAGGGCGCCGGGATGATGACTTCATCACCGGGCTGGCATGTTGCGAGGATCGCGTTGTAACATGCGTGCTTTGCACCGTTACTCACGATGACCTGCGCAGCGCGATAATTCAGGTCGTTATCGGCACCCAATTTTTCCGCGATCGCCTGACGCAGCTCCGGAATGCCGGCGCTGGGTGTGTATTTTGTAAAACCGGCCTCCAATGCCTCGATCGCAGCCTTCTTTATGTGTTCGGGGGTATCGAAATCCGGTTCTCCTGCGCCGAAACCGCAGACATCTATGCCTTCGGCTTTCATGGCTTTGGCCTTGCTATCGATCGAGAGAGTAAGCGAAGGACTTAGTTGAGCGGCGCGTTCGGAAATTTCCATAGGAGTAGGGCTGGTTGTGGGATTATTCAAAATGGAGCGCAAACTATTGGCGGCGATAGAAGTTTTCAATCAGAGGTTTGAAATTATTCTCGTCGATTCGAATGATTCCCATTTCGCGTTTTGCGTTCTCAAGAGAATCCGATGCGTGCGCGGCGTTGATCATGATGGTCTGCCCGAATTCTCTCCTGATTGAACCTGGCGGCGCTTTGGCCGGATCGGTCGGGCCGAGCACGTCGCGAATCTTGCGCACGGCGTCTACGCCTTGATAGACAATAGCGATCGATTTTTCCGTTCCAGGAGCGTCACGTTCTGCCGGTGGACATTCGCTGGGTTTTCGCCCGGCCATGAATTCGACAATGCTTTCCCAATTTTCACGGCCGCTTTTTGGACCGAGCTTCTTCTCCAGAACAGCCAGCACCGGGCCATAGAACTCTTCCGCTTGCGCAACGCTCATTTGATGGACTTTGAATCCGATGATTGAGAGTCCTGAGCGCGAAAATACTTCAATAACTCCGCCGGGCCGCAGATTCGGAAATCTGAAATTGTCAGGCTTGATTAAAACCAAAGTCTTTTCGACTTGCGTGTTGTCAGGGGAGGGGACGACCCGACCCAGGATTCCGCCGTCGGAATCTGAAAATTCCGCCCAGAGTTTCAAATCCCGCTCGACCGCCTTTGGGTCGAACGCCGCTAATACTCCAGGCTCAAAGTAAGTCACCTTGCCTGAATCATCGGTGATGTAATCCCCGTAGGTATCACGAATCGTTTCGCCGCTGGTCCGCTCGTGCACAATATGGCCAACGGTGTGATGAATCTTTTCCACCGCGTCTGTCCCGCGAAAAATGAGGAACAACACACGAGGTTGCTGGCCATCTTTCTCGCCGGTGAAATTCTTCAGTACATAGTCGCGAATTAGCTCTTGTGTCGCGCGGTGACGCGGATCGGTTTCCGTCACGATCGTCTCGGCGTAGCGTTTGGCTAACTCCCGACTCGGCGCGAACATGCGCCCGCCAACAAGGTCAAGTCCTGTGCGAGAAATCAGCCGGCCAACGATGCCGCCGGTTCGCGATTTGCGCATCGAATGCGGCGTGACGGCGACATAGGCAAGTTGTTCGTTCTGCATGGTATCTGTTTCTGCCGCGGCTCGTGATTAAACCGCGTGAAATGCAGAGAACCCGAAGCCGCCAAGGCTTCGGGAACGTAGCCGTTAGCCGACCGTCACGTCAAATAGGTTTTCAACGCCGAACGCTCAACGCCCAACGCTGAACGTCGAATTAGGAATGATTAGGCATTGGGCGTTGAGCGTTGGATGTTCGGCGTTTGCGTGCCGCCACGGCGATCCACTTCCCGCGACGTTTCACGTTCACAATCTCGATGTTGTTCCGTCGCAGAACACGCAGGAATTCCCTCTCCTGTGTGCGCAGCACACCGGAAAGAATAAGCCAATTGCACGGTTTTAGTTTCGGCAGGATCTCAATCAACAACTCGCTGTAGAGATTTGCGGCGACAACGTCTCTCGTGTGGGTCGGGTTCCATTTGCGGAAATCGCCCAGGCGAAAATTAACCCTACCGATTTTGTTCAGGCGGGCGTTCGCTTTCGCGATCGAAATCGCCTTC
>JBKPGQ010000380.1:0-2628 GCA_046729455.1 Verrucomicrobiota bacterium | reverse complement strand
GCCAACAGCTTCTGCAAGCGCGCCTTTCTCTTCCGCAATTCTTTCGCGCGATCCCATAAACTCGATATGCGCGACACCAATGTTTGTAATGATGCCAATATCCGGCGCAGCTACTTTCGCCAGCGCGGCAACTTCGCCCGGATGATTCATTCCGATTTCCCAAACAGCGACTTCATCCTGCGACGTGGCTTCGAGAATTGTTCGAGGCAACCCGACATGATTATTGAAATTTCCCAGCGTTTTCGTGACTCGAAAGCGGCGGGCGAGAACCGCTGCTGCGAAATCTTTTGTGCTGGTCTTGCCATTGCTTCCGGTAATTGCGACTACACTTAGCTTGAGCGACTTCCGGTAAATGGCGGCGAGCTGCTGGTACGCCACCAGCGTGTCTTTTGCGCGAATGAGCGCGAAATTCTGCGGCACCTTTCCTTTCCAATTGGAATCGACGATCGCGCCAGCCGCGCCGGTCGTTGTGACGGTTTCTACGAAATTGTGCCCGTCGAAATTTTCGCCGCGCAATGCGACGAACAGTTCGCCGCGCTTAATGGTGCGCGAATCCGTGCTGACCTTGTCGATCAAAATGGTCCCGTCGCCGGACGAAAGCGAGCCTCCGGCGAACTTCGCGATCTGACCAAGAGCAAGAGGGTTCATAGGATTGAGGAGCGCGTGCGGAGAGCACCGGAGGCGCATACGCTCCTCGGAATCGTGCGTAGCTGAAAATTCCGAAACAAAAACATCATGATGAAAACTCCACTGGATGATCCTCGATCGCACGTCGCGCGACTTGAATATCGTCGAACGGAATGGTGTGATCCGCGAATTCCTGATAGTTTTCGTGCCCCTTGCCCGCGATCAAAACAATGTCGTGCGGCCGTGCCAGTTCAACGGCGCGATTAATGGCTTGAGTGCGATCGACAATTTTTTCATAGTGAGTTGATCGGAATCCCTTTTCGATCTCGGCGACGATCGTGTCCGGATTCTCTTTGCGCGGATTATCAGAGGTAATGATGGCGTAATCAGCATGGCGATCCACTATTTCGGCCATCAGCGGGCGCTTCTGGCGATCGCGATTGCCGCCGCAACCAAAAACCGCAATCAACCGATTCGGCTCAAGCTCGCGCAGAGTTTTGAGAACATTCCCTAACGCGTCAGGTGTGTGAGCATAGTCGACAAAAACCTGAAACTGTCGCTTTGCCGGAACCAACTCTAGGCGTCCCGGCACCTGCGGCGACTTGCCAAGACTAAACACAGCGTCGCGCAGATTGATTCCAAGAGCATTGGCTGCGGCCAGCGCCGCCACCGAATTTGTGACATTAAATCGTCCAATCAACGGGACGCGGACCAGATAACTCTTGCCGCGAGCATCCAGTTGATAGGAGGTGCCGCTGGACTCAGCGCGATAATTTGAAGCGCGGAAATCTGCGCGCGTTCCCATCCCGTAAGTGATCACTGCGACGCGTTTGTCGATTTTGTCGAGCAGTTGTTCGCCATAGCGGTCATCAATATTTATAATTGCTATTGGTTTGCGCTTTTTTTTCTGACTCTCGAGTCCGGCGAAGAGCTTCACTTTGGATTCGAAGTAACTTTTCATCGTTCCATGAAAGTCGAGGTGGTCCTGCGTAAGATTTGTAAAGATGGCGACGTTCCATTCCAGTCCACGTGTGCGATCCTGCGCGAGTGCATGCGAAGAAACTTCCATCGCCGCTGCCTTACAACCTGCGTTAACGATCTGCGCCAGTAGCTCCTGTAAATCGAGCGATTCTGGCGTCGTGCGAATAGCTGGCAGCACCCGCTCACCGACCTCGTAGCGCACCGTTCCAATCAATCCGCAACGCAAGCCGGCATTTTCGCAAATGTGCTTGATGAGAAATGTAGTCGTGGTTTTGCCGTTCGTACCGGTGACCGCCGCCAGTTTTAGTTTGCGCCCGGGATGCCCGTAAAAAGTTGATGCAAAATCAGCGAGGGCGGTCCGCGTATTCTCGACGACAAGACAAGTTGCGCGGGGATTTTGTTCCTCGTGTTCGGCAACGATTACCGACGCGCCTTTTTCGATTGCCTGACCGATGAATTCGTGGCCATCGGATTTCTCGCCCCGCAATGCCACGAACATGCCATTCCTTTGCACTCGCCGCGAGTCATACGCGATGTTTTCCACCGTGCGATCAGGTGTCCCGATGATCTGGCGAACTGCAGTCGCGGAGAGGAGAGTCTTGAGCTGCATGAGGCTTTAACATGTCCGCAATGGGACGGATTCGCAGTCGCGAACCATGGCGAGGTGTTCAATGGCGTGACGCATTGGTTAAGGCGATTCGTTCCGCCGGCCTGGTCTTGCGAACTCGTTCTGCCGGCGTTGTTTTTTCGACTCGCTCTACGGGAATCGCTTTGCGAATCTCCTCATGCGGCTCAAGATCTAGATAGCGGGCCGCCTTTTCCGCGACCCGGGAAAAAATTGGTCCTGCAATATGCCCACCGTAATTTAGTTCGGGTTTGCTGGTGTGCGCGTCATCGAGCACCACCAGACCGACAAACTCGGGGTGGTCGGCCGGCAGATAGCCGGCGAATGAAACAACGTACTTCCCCTGCTCGTATCCGCCTCGAGGATCGACCTTCTGTGCGGTTCCGGTTTTGCCC
>JBKPGQ010000379.1:0-22864 GCA_046729455.1 Verrucomicrobiota bacterium | reverse complement strand
AATCGCGGCGGGATAAGCGATGCCGAGCAACCCTTTGGTCAGGCAAGCGAAAGCCGAGCAAATCCAAAAGCCGGCGAACCAGATGCGGCGGTTACGTCGGCGCTGATAACCTCCGATCGCGCAAAAAACTGCACCCGCGATCAGCGCGCTGACGAGGGGTTCGGGCATGACAATGCGCGCGAGCAAAAATGTGCCGCACAGGCTCAGATAAATGAGACCGGCAATGAACCCGCGCCAGTAGTCCGAGAGCTTTTCTCCGATTAAAAAGATTAGGGCAGCCGAGGCGACAACTGCCAGCGCGACCGGGAGTCTGGCAGCCGCGGCGTTGATGCCAAAGAGCTTAAACGAAATGATGATCAGCCAGTAAAGTAATGGCGGTTTTTGCAGACGTGGGGCGCCATCGTTCGTAGGCAGAAGCCAATGATGCGCTTCGACCATCTCGCGTGCGGCACCTGCGTATTGCCCTTCCGTCTGGCTGTACAAATCGCCGGTGCCGATCGTTGCGACGTGTAGTAGCGCGGCCAACGCAATCAGAATCACAAACAACGCATGACGCATTGGCGGCGGCGGGAGCGCCGACGGCTCGAGCAGAGTTTCTTCCAGACTTAGGGTCCGGGCGCCAACGGTCATTGAAGAGATTCCTTGTCAGAAATTGGAGTTCCGCGTTTGCGCTGGACCTCGACCGAATCGTCATTTCGATATTTTTCCCATTGCTCGGGCAAACCAAGCAGTTTTCCCCCTGGCATCTCAATCAGCGCAAGCATCTGTCGGCATTGGGCGATCAATACGTTATCTGCGGGCCGCGTGATCTGGAATGCACACCAGAACCGCACGCGTTCCACCCGGTCCAGCCACCCTTCTACCACGAGTTGATCTCCGAGCTTAGCGGCCCGGCGATAATCAATCTCCGTTCGTACGACTACCGGATACCTGTGGTTCTCGGCCATTTCCGTGAGCGCAAGGCCGAGTTCTTCGGCAAGAAGCGTACGCGCGATCTCGATGAAACGCAGATAAGCGATGTTCGAGACGACACCTCCGCAATCGGTATCGAAAAACATCACCTGCAGTTGTGTGCGAATGCGCGGAGGAACGGCCATGGCAGGATTTCAAATTTGAGATTTGACATTCGCGCGCTGCTGCTTCGCCACGCGTAGTGGATGACTGGGCGGCAATTTGTGAAGCAGCTCCCCGTTGAAGGCGATTGCGCGCTTCTTTTGGCCCGAGTTACGCCGTGATCGGTCACTCAGATGCCGCTGGCCTTTGATGTCGGAATTCTGAAGATGCTCTGCCCATCCACGTAATTGTTTCGAGCAAGATATGGCAATGGATTTCAGATTTGAAATTGCAGATTTCAAATCGGCTGGCCAATTGGCTTTCTTGGCGCGTCGTTCCTTCAGGCAAAGCATAGAGCGAACCTCGCCAGATGAGCCTCTTGCGATGTAAATAAACATGAGAAGTTCGTTAGTCGTCCCCCGTTCGAAACCTTCTGCGATGTTATTGGAGACGGACAATGCCGCGTGATCCAATTGGTGCCTGAATCCGCGAGTTGCACTAAAACTTCGGTGCTCGAGCAGTTCCTCGGTTGCTTCGTAAAGTTCCGCGGCCTTCTGCCAGACGGGCAGATCTTCAAATCGTTCGTAAGTCATGGGCCGAGTGTGAAATTTGAAATCTGAAATTTCAAATTTGAAATTTCTCGAGAATCGACAGCACTGCGTCAGCAACTTCCTGCGTGCTCACCGCTTTCATGCAGCGGAAATCAATCGGGCATTCGCGTAGAAAGCAGGGGCTGCATTCGACATGATGTCGCAGGATGATGTGACCGTCGCCGAGCGGTCCAGTCAGGCGAGGCTCGGTTGAGCCAAAAATGGCTACGACCGGTACGCCCAACAGTGCGGCGAGATGCATTGTGCCGGTATCGTTTGTAAGCAGCAAACGGCATTGGCGCAGCTCGTCGATTAATTGGTCCAGCGTGGTCTGGCCAATCCGATTCAGACAATGATCACCAATGGCGGCAGCAATCTGCTCGCCGGCCGTGGCGTCGCGCGCCGTTCCAAACAAAGCCCATTGGACAGACGAGTATGCGCCAATTTTTTCGGCGGCCTGGGCGAACCGCTCGGGTAACCAGCGTTTGGCGGGACCGTATTCGGCACCCGGGCAAAGACCGATTTTGATCGGTTGGCGGTTGATGGCCATTTGGACGTTCGATGTCCAATATTGAACGCCCGCCAGCGACCTATCGTTGAATTTGTCTGAGCCGCATTCGCGCGCGATACGGAGGAAACGGAGCGAATGATGTTCAGGCGGACCCGGCTTTCGCGGGACCGGCACGATTTGATTAAGCAGCCAGCGTCGCCAATGGCCGCGATAACCAACCCTTCGCGGAATTCCGCTCAGCCAGGTTTCAAGCGCAGCGCGCAGTGAATTTGGGAAAAGGATCGCCACATCAAAAGACGGTTCGCGCCGAAGTAACCGCACAAGTGAAAGAAGTCGGCTCCCTCGCAGAGGAATGATCGCATCTACTTCGGGAACCAACTTCCAAATCGGCGCAATGTTTTCCGGGGCGGCGATCGTAACGCGGGCATCGGGCCGCCCGGCCTTTATTGCGCGGATCGCGGGCACGCTCATCACGGCATCCCCCAGCCAGTTACTGGAACGAATGAGAATTCGAAAAGGCTTTAGATCTTGAGGCGAGACGCCTGCTGGCAGATACACGCCACGTTTATACTGCGCGAGAAGAAAGTTAGGCTGGGGCGTTTTCCAACGATTGTGCACCCAAAACCAATCTTCCGGCGCGACGCGAATTTGTTGTTCGATGATCTGATTTATTTCCGACGTGAGCGCTGCAATGGAGGAGCCCGCTTTGGGCCGATCGAAACGCTCGGTGAAAACCATGCGCCAACGCGCCTTACCGATTGTGTAAACGCCCGCGGCGATAAGTGCTGCTCGGGTCCTCTTGGCAAGCAAGGCCGGTAGGGGAGAAGTGGACGCCAGCTGTCCAAAGAAGGGGGTCCACACTCCGTGATCGCCAGCATGTTGGTCGGACAAAACACCAACGCCACCGCCGGAACGCAACAGATCGATCACCGGCTGAAATCCCTGCTGGCGGTCGAATAATTCCAGGCCAGTTTGGCCACGTGTCCGGCGCACGTGCGCGTCAATGAAACGATTGCCAAGCTTTTGATAAACGCTCGCGTTGCGCACGTAACCGACGAACTTTGGCATCAATTGCGCGAACAATTCCCATGTTCCAAGATGACTCAAAACGAGCACTACGGGAACGCCGGCGCGAAATTCACGATCCATCGCCTCGATATTGTCAACCTTGACCCGCTGCAGGATTTTCTCCGGCGGCATTGCGGTGAGCTTAACGCTACAGAGAAGGTTAGCGCCGAGTCGTTGGAAATGGCGGCGGACGAGCCGACGTCTTTCTCGTAGAGTCTTTTCATTGGCAATTGCAATGGCGACGTTGCGCTCTGCCAGGTGTCGATATTTCGCGGACAGAAGCCATGCACAAAACCCGAGAAACTCTCCGAGGGCAAAGAGAAGCCGCATTGGTAGTGCGGCGGCGATCGCTATCCCGGCGCGGTAGAGAAGATAGACAACGAAATCGACCATTGCAGGACAAGCGGTATCGCCGGACGGCGCGGCAGGGTAGATTTGCCTGTGGCTGGCTTCAACCAATATAATGTGCCCGGTGTCGCCGTCGCCTTTCCATTTCTCTGATGCCGATTTCGTTCGGGCTATATCGCGAAAGTTCCCGAATGGTCGATTCCTGCTCGTCGGCGTGAGCTCTCAGGAAGTTGAGCGCCAATTCGCTGAAGCGAAAAGAGAAGCTTTCGTTGTCTCGTCTTCCGGCGACCTGACGGCGAAACTGGGGCAGGGCCAGGCGGCAGCGCCCTTTGAAACAGCGGTTTGGTTTTATTCTTCGAGAGAAAACGATGATGATCGCGTAGCGGAAGCGCTGTCGAATTGTGCAACTAATATTGTGCTCGTTCCTGGTCCCGGCGCTGACGCCGCGAGGCGTCGTCCCCAACTCGTTCAGTATTTCAAGCGCTTTGGACTAGTTCCGGATTACGAATGCGATCTAATGGAGTTGGATCCTGGGGCCCTGTTTCTTCGGCACCAACCGAGTGTAGCGGCCGACGCGCTAACGCCGGCAGTGGAGGCTGCTTTTGCCAGACTCAACAGAGCGCTGAGCGACTTGAAGCGATCACTTCAAATTCGCGGCTCTGAGCTGGAAGGTGCGCACCGTCATATCGCCGCACTCGAGGAAAGATTGCTCAAACTCAAAGAATACCGCCGCGAATTGAGATTGCTAAAAGAGCAGAAACGAACCCTGCGGAAATCGCCCGAGCGCCGCGTGGGCCAGATATTGCTCGCGCCATATCGTCTTCCGGAAAAACTGGCCAAAACGGTTTGGAAAAAGCTTCATCGACCCGCACGAGAACATCGCCGATCGGTTGCCCCAAGCGAATACCAGGTATGGTTCGAGCGACATCGCGCGACTGCGCGCGACCTAGAGCGAATGCGAAATGAATCTCGTGCGTTTGCTTCGAAGCCACTGATTAGTGTAATCACGCCAGTTTTCGACACGCCGGTGCAGCGGCTTGAGGAAGCAATTGAATCAGTGCTCGCGCAAGCATATGAAAACTGGGAGCTCGTGTTAATCGATGATGGATCGAGCGACGCCGATCTGCTCAGAGCGCTACCTCTGCTGGCCGCTCGCGATCGACGTATCATCCTGAAAAGCCTCGGAAAACATGAAGGCATCTCGGCAGCATCGAATCGGGGATTAGCGCTGGCCTGCGGAGAGTGGGTCACTTTCCTCGATCATGATGACGTCCTCGAACCCGATGCGCTTTTCCAGATTGTGAACCTTTTGCAAACCCATGCGGATGCCGATCTGATTTATTCTGATGAAGACAAGCTCGGCGAAGACGGCTTCGAGGCTCCTTTGTTTAAGCCAGATTGGTCGCCCGATTTTTTTCTTTCTTACAACTACGTTGGCCATTTAACCGCAATGCGGCGCGATATTGTACAAAAAGCCGGCGGCTTCCGTTCCCGATTCGATAGCGCGCAGGATTACGACCTCTTCTTTCGCGTGATCGAGCAGACCAAGCGAATTCATCATATTCCGAGGGTGCTATATCACTGGCGACGATCCGAAAGCTCCAGTGCGATCAGTGTTCGTCAAAAACCGGAACAACTCGAGGCGTCGCGACTTGCAGTTGAGGATCACCTGAAACGTCGCGGCGAACCGGCTCATGTTGCTGTGGACTGGCGCACCCACGCCTTCTGCGTCAGGCGCGGGCTACTGGAACAGAAGAAAATTTCGGTCATCATTTCAACTCGCCATGGCCTGGAGTTGCTCGAGCGATGCATCGAAAGCCTGACGAGCAGAACAAGTTATCCGAATTACGAGATCGTGATCGTTCATGACGATAAGTTCCATGGCGCGCCAGTTTTTCGCTCGCATTTTCCACATCGTACGGTGCGCTTCTCGGGCGAGGCCAACGACTCCGTGGTAAAAAATTTCGCTGTAAAGCAAACAAACGATCCATGGATTCTTTTCCTGGACGAGAGAATCGAACCGATCGAACCGGCCTGGCTGACAATCATGGCTGAGCATATCCAGCGGCCAGAAGTCGGAGCCGTGGGCGCGCGATTACTAAATCCGAATGGTACCGTCGAACAGGCCGGGATGGTTGTGGGTGTCAATAAGACTGCGCAATCGGCTTTTCACGGTTTTCAGGCAGAACATCCTGGAGCGAATCGCCAATTACAGGTGACACGAAACTGCAGCGCCGTTTCGAGCGCGTGTATGCTCACGCGGCGTGAAGTTTTTCAGCAAGCGGGCGGATTCGATGAAAACCTGGAGGGCGCGCTCGCCGATGTCGATCTTTGCCTTAAATTGCGGCGCGCGGGTTACCTGATTGTTTACACTCCGTTCGCAAAACTTTGCTGGCATGAGGTGCCACGAGATGAGATCGACGTGAAGGATGCAGCAATGATTCGGAACCGCTGGGCGGACGTTTTACGAAGCGATCCCTATTACAATCCAAATCTTTCTCGCGAACGAGCCGATTTCTCGCTAGGCAAATAAAACCACTGGCTGAACTGAAATGAGCAAGCATGAAAACGATCTCTGGCGAGGTATCGACGTCGGCGCACGGGACGCGATAAACACCCGCGATTATCGCACTGCATCTTTGGCGAAGGAGCTTTCACAACGGGGCGTAGACGTAAGCGGACTCGTTGGTGCGACCCGAAATCGCGCCGACATCAAGGAAGCTTGGATTCCAGGCGTAGAAATTTTCGCGCGAAAAGTTTATCCGCAACTTCACCGCGGACTCTTTGGCGAATTTGTACGATGCGACGAGGGCGTTCTCGCGCGGATTGGCCTGTGGCCCAGGCAATGGTCGGCTGCGCGGATGTTTTCCGGAACTGCCAAGGGTTTTCATGTGCATCCGCCCAGTATCCCAGAAAATAGTGATCCAGTAGATTGGCTGCGCCGCTTGTATATCGATGAACCGGATAATTATTCAGCGCGGAGCTACGACGATGAGCAATGGGACGTAATGTTTTTTATTCAGGGCCGCCTCGAGATAATTCTGTTCGACATTCGCGCGGGATTACGGCGGCGAGTGATGCGTTTCTTTGTGGACGGCGATAATCATCGCAGCGATAACAATGTCGGCATCGTAATTCCACCGGGTGTCGCACACGCCATTCGCGTTGAAGGCACAGAAGACGCGGTCATGGTTTATGGGACGAGCACAGTTTTCCGTCCGGAATTCGAAGGGCGCATTGCGAGTGAAGTGGAAACTGCCGCGCTTCCGGAATCGTGGCGAAAATTCCTATCGTTGTAACAGCGGTCGATGACCGTTGAATGAAGCTCACCGCGCTTATGGAGCGCCGCTACAGTAAATGAAGCGAAGTTTCGATCCAGCGGTACTGGAGATGATGGACCGAGAGCAGCCCGTCTCTATCGAGCTGGAACGCGATCTGGAACGTATCCGGCAATTAAATCGCTGGTTCGGAAGCCATCGTCTTGTATTGGGTTTTATTCGCAACTGGATCAAACCGACCGACAAATTGCGCGTCGTCGATCTGGCAACGGGATCGGGCGATATCCCGCGATTGATTGTCGACTATGCGCGAAAGATCAGCGCCAGGGTTCAGATCGATGCGTTAGATCGGCAGCCTGCGACATTAGAAATCGCCAGAAGACTGAGCGTCGATTATCCGGAGATTTCCTACCGCGAAGCCAACATTCTCGAATGGGACTCCGCCGAAACATATGACATCACGCTTTGTACGCTGGCGCTTCACCATTTCAGCAATGAGGATGCGGTGCGGCTTCTGCGCAGATGTCGCCAGGTATCCAAAAGATTTGTCCTGGTGTCGGATTTGCGGCGTAGTTTTTCCCTTATCGCAGGCGTTTACCTTTTGACTACGCTGATTTTCCGCGAGCCGATGACGCGTTACGATGCACGGCTCTCTGCCATTCGCGCCTTTTCCTTTTCTGAGATGCGTGATCTTGCCCTGAGCGCTGGATGGGAAAATTTCGGCCACAAGAAATTCCGCTTCGCCAGGCAAGCCGTTTGGCTCGAAGCAGCATGACCTCATTTGTCTTCCGACCCGGAAAGCATTCGGGATTGCCCGACGGTAGCTTTATGCGGAGGCTGAGAGGAATCTCTGGATATTTGCTTCCATGAGCGACTCTGGTTCTACGATGCGGATTATTACGACGATCGCCGAAGCGCAGGCGCAGCCGCCTGCCAAACGCCGTGTGCTTGTTCCCACGATGGGCGCTTTGCACAAGGCGCATGGGGAAATGGTCCGGGTCGCACGCAAGGATGCCGGCCGCGATGGCGAGGTGGCACTCAGCATATTTGTTAATCCGCTGCAGTTTGAACCCGGAAGTGATTACGAACGCTATCCACGTTCGGAAAAAATGGATGAAGAATTTTGTCGGGACGCCGGGGTCGATCTTTTGTTTCGCCCCGGTGTTGCGGAAATGTACGCGCACGATCGCTCCGTATTCGTTGAAGAATCCTCTCTTTCAAATACGCTGGAGGGCAAATCGCGCCCCGGACATTTCCGCGGTGTTTGCACGGTCGTCGCGAAGTTATTCAACATTCTTTCTGCGGACGCCGCTTTGTTTGGTGAGAAGGACTTTCAGCAACTGGCGATCGTTCGTCGCATGGTGCGCGATCTCAATTTCAAGACCACGATTATTGCAGTCCCTACTGTGCGCGAAGGAGACGGGTTGGCATGCAGCTCACGCAATCAGTATTTGAATCCTGAAGAGCGGAAGCAGGCAATAGTTTTGCACAAGGCGCTGTTGGCCACGGTAACTGCCGGCGAGAAGTCTGTCCGAGACATAGTTGATCTTGCGCGGCAGGTGATCGGCGAAGCGCCACTGGCACGCGTTGATTATGTGGAAGTTGTCGATGTAGAAACTTTGCAACCCATTGAAATGGTCAGACCGAATTCGTTACTCGCGCTTGCTGTGTTCTTCGGGGAAACTCGCTTGATCGACAATATTCGGTTGGGATGAAGGAATACGATTTCGTGGTGATCGGCAGCGGTATCGCTGGCCTGAGTTTTGCATTAAAAGCGGCAAAGCACGGGTCGGTAGCTGTTGTAACGAAACGCAAAGGTTCCGACACAAACACGGCTTGGGCGCAAGGAGGGATTGCTTGCGTCACCAGTGATGAAGATTCGTTTGAGTTGCACGTGCGCGATACGCTTGAAGCCGGCGCTGGCCTGTGTGACGAGGCGGTTGTGCGCACGATTGTGACCGAAGGTCCAGAGCGTATTCGCGAACTGTTGGAACTCGGTCTGCAGTTCGATGAACGCGAGATTTCCGGACATCGCGAGCTTGATCTTGGCAAGGAGGGCGGTCATTCCAAGCGCCGCGTCCTCCACGTACGAGACGTAACTGGCAAGGAGATCGAAAATACTTTGCTATGCGAGCTGGGCCGACAATCACATGTCGGACTAATGGAAAATCACATGGCTGTGGATCTAATTACCGCGGCCAAGCTCGGGTTCGCAGCAGAAGATCGCTGTCTTGGTGTCTATGTGTTGGATGAAAAAACTGGAGAGGTGGAAACCATTCGATCGGATCGGATCGTGCTTGCGACTGGGGGTTGCGGAAAAGTTTATTTGTACACGACGAATCCGGACATAGCGACGGGAGACGGGGTGGCGATGGCATGGCGGGCAGGCGTTGAGATCGCCAATTCGGAGTTCATCCAGTTTCATCCCACCTGCCTTTTTCATCCGCAGGCGAAATCATTTCTCATTTCAGAAGCGGTGCGTGGTGAAGGGGGCATCTTGCGTAACAACCGCGGCGAAGATTTCATGAAGCGTTACGATCCTCGCGGCTCACTGGCGCCGCGCGATATCGTAGCGCGTGCGATTGACGCGGAGATCAAACGCTCAGGCGCGAAGTGCGTGTTTTTGGATATCACGCATAAATCGCCGGAATTCATTCAAGAGCGTTTCCCGCACATTTATCAAACATGTTTGCGGTTCGGCGTCGACATGTCGAAGCAGGCAATTCCGGTAGTACCGGCTGCGCATTATCAATGCGGCGGAATCAAAACGGACGTGAATGGCGCGACGAGTTTGCACGGGCTTTATGCGATTGGCGAGGTCGCATGCACTGGGCTACACGGAGCAAATCGGCTTGCCAGTAACTCGCTATTGGAAGGTTTGGTGGTGGCGCATCGCGCCGCGACGACCGCCGTTCGGACGCGATCGACTTCGAAACAAGAAATTCCGTTGCCTGAATGGAAGTCGGGAAATGTGCAGGACGTCGATGAGCTGGTCGTGATTTATCACAACTGGGACGAGATCAGACGCTTGATGTGGGATTATGTCGGAATTGTGCGTACAGATAAACGGCTGCAGCGCGCCAGCGCACGGCTGCGAAATCTCCAGCGTGAAATTCGCGAGTTCTATTGGAATTTCAAAGTATCGGTTGATCTGCTAGAGCTACGTAATCTCGCGGCTGTAGCCGCCTTGATAGTCGATTCGGCGCTGTGCCGCAAAGAAAGCCGCGGCCTCCATTACACGCTGGATTATCCAAATAGAGACGATCGACACTTTAAACGCGACACGGTCCTGAGCCGCGGTTGATGCTTAGCCGGTATCGTGGAGGCCGGTTTCTCTGAATTGCGTGCATCCCACGGTCCCGGATCAGTAGCACTAGGTCTACGTATCAGATCCCGGAAATTCGGCTTGCCTAAGAGCGGGGAATCGGGTAGAGGGTGGCGGCGTTTGAAGATGAGGAGACTTCTTGCGGCTTTTGCCATTCTCGCGATTGCTAGCGCCCCGAAAATCTTTGGGGACGAGCAATCCACTTCCCCTTATGCGACGGCGGCCGACTTTGCGAAGTACGCAATGAAACTTCGGGAGCAAGCCCTGCTCAAAGTCGAGCCTCAGGTTTTTATCCCGACCAGCTCGCGTCCCGCGGTGCAGCGTTATCCCTGGAAGACCAATATCGTGACCACTGTTTTTTGGGTTGGAGAACAAGCGGGAGGCAACAACCCGGTTCCCAACTACAGAAGTTCCTGGGACTTTAGTTGGGTGGAGAACTATGGTGGAACCGATACGCCTGATTCCGGTGCACGGCGGAATTACATTCCAATAGCTTTTATTCCCAAGCAAAACCCCTTTTACTGTGCATTGCCCTACAACGATGTCACGCATGGTCAGTTCAAACCGGAAGCCCCGCTGGTGATTCCGTGGTTTAAACATGAGTACAGGGGACCGGGGCAGTCGGTATGCCGAGACCGTTGGATCGCGATTCGTAAAGGCAATCGCACCTGTTATGCGCAATGGGAGGATTGTGGCCCATTTCGCACAGATCATTTTCAGTACGTATTTGGAAATGAGCGTCCCAAACCGAATCTCAATCACGGTGCTGGCTTGGATGTTTCACCGGCCGTGCGGGATTACCTGGGACTGGCGCCAACCGACGTGACAGATTGGCAATTCGTCGAAGTTCGTGATGTGCCGCCGGGCCCGTGGCGGAGCTACGGTGAAAATAACCACTTTGTCATCGCTCGTCGTCAGAATGAGCAGCGAATGGCAGATCGCGGCCTTGGTGCCGCGAAGAAGTAGGGAGCTAAGACGCCACTCTAACCGCCTGGCGAAGACGCTGGCGAGGGATTCGGAGAAGGGGATCCAGTGGTGCTCGGTGGAACGTTTCCGTTCGGCTGAGGACTCGGATGAGAGGGTCGAGCCGCCGCCATACGAATCAATTCCGATACGGTAACGAATTTGAACCCTTTTGCCTCGAGCTCATCAAAGGTGGAAGGCATCGCCTCAATCGTTCCCGGGTGAATGTCGTGAGATAACACAATCGAGCCGGGCCGCGTCTCCTTAAGAATGCGAGTTCGGACCACAGCGGGACCGGGCCGTTTCCAGTCATACGGATCCACGTCCCAAAGAATGACGTCGTAACCGAATTCATCGTGAATCCAGCGTTTCTCGCGGGCCGTGATCGATCCATAAGGCGGCCGCAGCAACGTGGGACGCTTGCCCGTTGCGTTCTTGATTGCATCATCGGTTTGCTGGAGTTGGCGGCGAACGCTTTCGTCCGACATCTTACCAAAATTGGGATGCGACCAGCTATGATTGGCAATTTCATGACCTTCCCGCGCAGCTCGCGCAACGATCTCAGGATGTTCCGCGACGTTTTCGCCGATCACGAAGAAGGTCGCCTTGATATGGTGCGCAGCCAGCAAATCGAGTAATTTTGGCGTCAGCGTCGCGCTTGGTCCGTCATCAAAGGTCATCGCGATGTAGGGCCCATCAACATGGACCGAGTTAAATGTAATGCCCGGTTCCTCCGGTTCCGCCCGAGTCTCTCGCACTGCACCTCGCTTTGCTGGTGCGGGTTCTGCTCCAAGCCCAAGGGCGAAGCTTAACGAGGCGAAACAAAAGAACAGCAAACGGAAAGCAGACATAAGCGGCAACGCGGGGAAGGTGAATGCGTATCTAGCAGAGGCTGCCAGTTACGCAAGACGCGGCTGCCTCCCTTGCACGAGAGCGACAAACCCGCAGCGGATTTTATTCGCGGCAGAAAGCAAGGCGCATTCAACCTTTCCGCAATTTCTGCAGTTGGGCGATGAACGCGGCGGGACCGTCGGGAAAGTAACCGTCATACCGCCAAAGCTTTTGTCCGTCGGCGCTGAGCACCACGATAGTGGGAAATCCCACAATCTCGTACTGCTGGGCAAGTTCGCGGTTCTGCTTTCTCAGTTCGGGACTTTGTGGTTTGGCACGCGGAAAATCGAGTTCTACAACGACCAGATTGTCGCGCGCGAAGTCCTTAAACTCCGGCTTCAACAGAACCTCCCGATCGAACTTTTTGCACCACCCGCACCAATCCGAGCCCGTAAAATCGAGCAACAGGAACTTGTTATTAGCCTTAGCCTGTTGCTGCGCTTGCTTATAATCGGTAAGCCAGCCAGACTCCTCCGCGCTGGTGACCGGCCCGGAGGTAAGAACAGAGAGCGCGACCGCGAAAAGAAAAAAACGGTGGGTTTTCACGCTACCATCTTCGATGGAAATACTGCCTGGCGCAAGAACCCCGAAAGCATTCGGGACTTGCGCGCAATATTTTTTCACTCCGCAAATAGCCCGGCGAACGAACGCCGGGCTATCGACGGGTGGGGATCTACCGCAGATGCTTCGAGACGAGCTTGGTCATCTCGAACATACTCACCTGGCTCTTACCGTTGAATACCGGCCTGAGTGAGTCGTCGGCGTTGATCATGGTTCGTTTCTTTTTATCCTGGCAACCGTGCCTCTTGATGTAGTTCCAGAGCTTTTTGGTAAGCTCCGAGCGCGGTAGCGGCTGCGACCCGACAATGGCGGCAAGCTTATCGTCAGGCTGGACCGGTCTCATGAAGGCGGGATTCGGTTTGCGCTTGGAAGTTTTCTTTTTGGTTTTCGGCATGGAGGCTGATTAACGTTTCGCTTGAGAGAGAGCAACACTAATTTTAAGCAAACGAAAAAAATTTATTGAGGGAGCATCCGGCGCACCGCCAGAGCTGTCGTATCATCAGACAAGGAGTCTTCGGCGTTTTTTGGCGTTACTCGCTCCAAAATTCTCTTGAGCAATGTTTCGGCAGTCGGAGCGGAGTGGTCTAGCATCTTCTCTAACTGCTGTGGCGTCACCCGACGTCGTCCATTTTTTGACGAACCAAACAAGCCGTCAGTATAGAGCAGGAAGGCGTCTCCTGGTTCAAAGTCGAGCGCGGTCTCCACAAATTCGGGTCGTTTCACCAAGCCCAACGGAGGCGCGATCGACGCAATCGATTCCGTCGCACCGCTATGGCGAACGATGAGAAGCGGCGGATGACCCGCACCCACGGCATGCGCTCTCCCGGTTGTCTGATTGAGCGCGATACACATCGCTGTCATGAAAGAGAGCCCGCCAAAAATGCTGCGAAAGTCATCGTTGACTGCTTCCATCACGCTGGCTGGCCCCTTGTGTTCCACACTGCCATGATGAAAGAGAAGCTTTGCCAGCGTAGTAAGCAGCGCAGCAGCTGCGCCGTGTCCGGAGCCATCGGCAATCCAGAACAACGTTCGACCATCCTTCATTCGCAGCCAGCCGTAAATGTCGCCTCCCACCTGGATTACTGGCCTATAACAAGCTGCAACATCCCATCCAGGCAGCAGCAGGGGCTTTTGAGGAATTAACGATTGCTGCGTCAAGCGCGCTGCCGCCAGATCGCGCTCGAGGTCGCGACGCCATTGTTCGAGTTCGTCATTTTGCTTCTCTAATTGCCGCCTCATGGAATGGAGACGAAGCTGGGTCTCGATTCGCGCACGCAACACTGCGGCATTGACTGGTTTTGTCACAAAATCATCTGCGCCAGCTTGCAAACAAGAGACTTCGCTTTCCTCGCTGCCGTGCGCAGTCAACATAATTGTCGGCACCTGTGCGACTGTCTGGTGTTGATCCGAGCGAAGCTGTTTTAACACTTCGGCGCCATTTGCCCCTGGCATATCGAAGTCGAGCAGCAGAAGCGAAGGTGGCTTGGCGTGAATGATCTCCAGCGCTTCGGCGCCGTCTCCGCACACCTGGCAGTGATATCCGGCGGACGTTAGTACTTGCGCCAGGATTTTGCGGCTCAAAGCGTCATCATCCACTATCAAAATTTCTGCGTGGGAATTGTTTGCCATCGACATCTCTATCTTGGATTCGGATGGAAGGCGGACCGTCATTGTATTCACACCAGTTTTTGCGAACGCGTCGCTGCGTTGTGAACAAAAAGAGATTTAATGATTGGCAACAACTCAGACCGTGGATACGATTGTAATAGTATTTTCCATTTATGAAATTCTCATTGTCGCTTGCTCTGTTCACGGCCTTCCTCGTCGCGTCATGCAGTGAAGAGCCGCAGCCACCACCCTCCCGGCATCGGGCCGCGAGCTATGGCCCCGCCCAGCCCGAGCAGTACCCGCCACCGCAACAACCATTCAATCCGAATGGCCCCGTTCAACCTACAGGTACACCGCCTGTGGAGAGCGCGGCAGCGCCACCTCCCCCAACAGCCGCACCGACGAAGATCGCAAAGGGGGATTATCCGTATGGAATTCCCGTTCCTGGCAAACCTCACCTCGTCGAGAGTCCTTACTCACCTGGCAAATATATCGATGTGGAAGGCTTCCCTCCGGGAACGGAAGTAAAAGATCCGTACACGGATAAGATTTTTCTTGTTCCGTAACAGGTTGCCTTGAGGGTGTTCGAGGCCGATGCTGGATGGCGGTATTTCGTGCTGAATTAGCGCGGTGCCGTCGTTTTATCGAGCATCCCGTATTGAGTATCCACCAACGGTTTCTTCTTGTCTATGGAGTTACGGGTAAAACGGGCACCTCGAATTGACATCGAGATCACTGTGCCCGGCGATAAAAGCATCTCGCATCGCGCGGTAATCATCGCTGCCTTGTCGAATGGAGTGTGCACTCTAGAGGGATTTCTTCCCAGCGAAGATTGTATGCACACGGTGAATGCGCTGCGCGCACTTGGGATCAAGATCGAACAACCCGAGCCAGCGACGTTGATCGTTCACGGGAAAAAGCGAGTCCTTACGCCGCCCAAAAGCGAAATCAATTGCGGCAATTCCGGCACTACCATGCGCCTTCTCGCCGGGCTGCTTGCCGGGCAGACATTTGAAAGCCGCCTTGTGGCGGATGCGGGGCTGTCAAAACGTCCGATGGAGCGCGTCATTGCGCCGCTTCGTCAGATGGGTGCAGATATTGTCGCGGAAGGTCCGGAAGAAACGCCACCCCTGCGCATCCAGGGCGGTTCTTTGCGTGGTATTCGCTATCGACCGCCTGTGGCGAGCGCACAGGTGAAAGGCGCATTGCTGTTGGCCGGTCTTTTTGCCAAGGGCAAGACCACGGTGATCGAGGCAGCACCAACTCGGAATCACATGGAAATGATGTTTGATTATCTCCTGGTCCGAACGGCGGTGGACGGGAATGGCAGCGTCACTGTATTTGGCGACCAGATCCCAGAATCGCGCGACTTTGCTATTCCGGGCGACATCTCTTCTGCGGCCTTTTGGCTGGTTGCCGCTGCGGCGAAGCGACGGGGTCACCTGCTCATTCGAGATGTTGGTTTGAACCACACACGAACGGCGCTGCTCGGTGTTCTGCTTCGAATGGGTGCCCAAGTGCGCGAGGCCATTGAAGACATCGATCAGGTCGAACCGCGCGGAATTGTTGAGGTCACCGGTTTCCCGCTTAAGGGCACTGTCATTCAGGGTAAAGAAGTCCCGCAACTGATTGATGAACTGCCGATCCTTGCAGTCGCTGGGGCTCTTGCAGACGGAAAGACGATTATTCGGCACGCGGAAGAATTGCGCGTAAAAGAAAGCGATCGCATCGCAGCAATCGCGCACAATCTGCGTGCCATGGGAGTGCAGGTAGCCGAAATGAACGATGGCCTCGAGATACTGGGTCCGGCGCCCCTGCACGGAGCGCGCGTGCCAAGCTTTGGCGATCATCGTATTGCGATGGCGTTTGCCATAGCGGGTTTGTTCGCTGATGGCGAAACGATTGTTCAGGACGCCGAATGTATTCGTGAATCTTATCCTGGATTTGAAACCGTGCTTGAAGAGTTCACAAATCCAAGGCGGATGCAGATCAGCACGCCCGTGATCGGCTCACTTACTCCCGGTCCGGTTGAGGAAGAAGCATGATCCCTGAAGATTGGGGCATGCACATCATTGGACGCTTGCCGGGCATCTTTCCGACGCGCTAATTTCCGGGATGCGGGAACAGTTTCATCGGGTAGTTGCCATTGACGGTCCGGCTGCGTCTGGAAAAAGCAGTGTCGCACGCGGACTCGCCCAGCAACTGGGATTTGTTTACGTTAATTCTGGCGCCATTTATCGAGCGATCACGTGGCACTTCCTGCAAAAGAAAATCCATCCGGAAGAAAGCGAGCGTATCGCTGGCGCTCTTCAGGCAGCCGACATTACATGCCGTCTGCAAGACAATGAGTCGCGCATTCTGATTGATGATGTGGATCCCGCAGAGCACTTGCGTGATGATTGTGTAAACGAACGCGTTGCGGGCGTCAGTCAGTTCCCTGTAGTTCGCCAAATTGTCGCGAAGAAACTGCACGAGCAAGCACAGAGCTACGATCTGATCGTGGAAGGTCGGGATATTGGTTCGGTCGTTTTCCCCGACACACCCTACAAGTTTTACATTGATGCCTCGCCCGAGGTGCGTCTCCAGCGTCGCGCCGCACAAGGAGGGCGCGACGAAATCGCGATACGTGATCACGTTGATTCTTCGCGCGCAGTCTCACCGCTCGTCATCGCGAAAGACGCACATATCATCGACACGTCACCTCTTACGATTCAGGAGGTCATCAGCGAGATCGTTGGCGTACTCGAAAAAATGGGCCTGCGGACTTAGCGATTAATGATTTAGAGATTCAAAGATTAAGTAAAAATGAATCGCTAAATCGGTAAATCGTTTACTCGTTGAATGAATTCCTATTACTGGCTCGGGTATCATCTTAGTCGTCTCGTGGGCCGGTTGTTTTTTCGGCTTCGTGTCGTTCACCGGGAGCGGATGCTGCAGAGCGGACCGGTCATTCTTGCAATGAACCATCAGAGTTATCTCGATCCGCCGCTTGCCGGCATCACGTGCGATCGCGCGGTTTACTTTCTGGCGCGGCGAACCTTGCTCGACGTGCCACTTCTCGGCTGGCTTTTGCCAAAGCTCAATGTCATTCCAGTCAATCAAGAGGGCATCGACCGCAGCGCTCTGAAGGCTTTGATTCGCGTTCTAAAGGCCGGGAACGCAGCTCTTGTCTTTCCGGAAGGCTCGCGCACCCTCGACGGCAGTTTGCAACCGGCCGAGCCGGGATTGGGTCTCGTGATTGCGAAAACGCTGGCGCCAGTCGTGCCGATGCGAATCTTTGGCGCCCACGAAGCCCTGCCGCGCGGCGGCGGTTTGCACTTTGTGCCGATTACCATCATAATTGGAGAGCCGATTTTCTTTACAGCTGTCGATCTAAACCCACCGGGGAAGGATCTCTACAAGCGGCTAAGCCAGCGAGTTATGGATGCCATCGCGGATTTGCGTTTGAACTGATGCGGATCATTCCCTTTTTGCCGAATAAGGAAAACGGATAAGGCTTCCTTGCGCGCGAGAGATCGATATCGATACTTCACACGTGAATTTGCCCCAACCGCCTGCCGAAAAACTTCGATCGTCTCAGGTTCCGAGGACCGCCGTTGTGCTGATGATCATCATCGTCGCCTCGCTCGCGCTGGTGGCCATCTTTGCCAATATTCAACGCCTTCGCCGCGGTCAGATTGAAACGATCGTCGTGGTGCCGGCAAGTTCGACAACGCCGCAACCGCGTTAACTTTCATTTGACTAGCCCCCGCCCCTTCGGTTTGTTCGTGCGAATTTGCGGAAAACGAAAAATACGGTCTTTGATATGAAAAAACTCTTTGTCCTCTCAATGCTTATTCCCTTGGCGATGGTTTGCTCCTGCCAAAAACAGGATGTAGCCGCCGAACAGCAACTCGCCCAGCGGAAAGCCGAGCTGGATACGCGTGAGAAAGCATTGGATGAACGAGAGAAGGCATTGGCCGAAAGGGAAAAAGTTGTGGCGCGTACGCCGAGGCTTCCGACCGACCTCCAGTTGCGAGGCGCGAGCAAGGACAGTTCTGGAAATCCCATTCCTGCCCCGTCTATCCCCGCCGGTTTGATTCCGACGCGAGACACTACGCAGCTCAAAGTTGAACGAGAACGAAGAATACAAGAGCGACTTGCTCAGAGGCAGCAGAGACTGGACGCACTACGGAAAATGAGGGGAATGCGTGGACAAGCGTCTCCTGATACACAAGCGTCTCCTAATGCCCAAGCTCCTACCGACGCTGACGCTTCTGGCGGCGCGGAGGCGGCAACGTCGCCATCTCCTTCGCCTACGCCTTAGTAAATAGCGGCGTTGATCATGCGTCTCGCCGAAAACCGGCAGGCGAATTGGGGCCTTGCGTTGCCAGTTCACGGGCATATTGCAGTGTGTCGATTGATTCGACATTCTTGTCGCGCCGGATTGCTTTGATTCTCGGGAAGCGCAGTGCCAGTCCACTGGCGTGGCGCGTGCTCGGCTGAATTGAATTGAACGCGACTTCGAGGATCACATCCGGTTTTACTTCGCGATATCGGCCATGGTCTGCGATCGTGTTCTGCTTGAAGTGCTCAGTCAGCTCTGCAATCTCCGTGTCGGTTAATCCACTGTAGGCCTTACCAATCGGCAAAAGCTTACCCGTAGTTTCGTCACGCACTGCAAATGTGTAATCGCTCAAGACATTATTGCGCTTGCCATGCCCAAACTCGGCCCCCACGACCACGACATCCAGCGTCGCCAGTTCTTTCTTGAGCTTGAACCAAAACATGCCGCGGTTACCGGGCAGATAGAAGCTCTCCGCGTCCTTGATCATTAGCCCTTCATTTAGGCGCTGCCGCGCCTGTTGAAAGGTTTGTTCGATCTCAGCAGCAGAATGCGCAGGCATGACTCTGGCAATTTGGAATTGCGACGGCAATCGCACGCTGCTGAGATGTCTGCGCCGCTCTTGCAGCGGAGTCTTTAGCAATGACCGGCCGTCCAACCAAAGAAGATCGAAGATCACAAACGCGACTGGCACATCTGCCGCCGCACGCGCGAATAAATCGGCACCATCGCCCCTTCGCCCCAGCCGCTTCTGGAGATCGAAGAAGGTGAGTTCGCGACCCTTCTCAAAAGCAATAATTTCGCCATCGATGATCAGTTCCTCCTGGAAATTTCTGGCTTGATCGGCCAGCTCCGGGAATTGATCTGTAATACGCCGCAGATCGCGAGAGAAAATCTCGACCTGTTGCGCACTGCGGTGAAGCTGTGCGCGAATACCGTCGAATTTGTCCTCTAAATAAACGGCAGCAGGCGCGGAAGACGCCGGTTCCCGATTAGTCCCCGCAGCTTCAACAAACCGTTTCCACACGGCTTCGGCTGTGGGTTCAGGAGTCGCAAGCATGCATTTGATGGGACGGAAGAGTGCCAGCTCTGCGCGTGCCAGCTCGTTTCGCGAAGCAAAGAGGGCCGTTTGAGCAATGTCACCTAACAACATGTTGGCCTCCCTGACCTCCTCAAAAGGGACCCCGAACGCCTTCGCGATGGCCTCCTCGACCAAACCCTCGCGCAATCCGATGCGCAGATCACCGGTCAGAATTTTGACGACGTACTGACCTTCGCGCCCAGATAATTTCGAGAATCGATTTCGCAGCAGCTCGGCCTTGGCGATCGGTCCGCGCGCTCGGTGGAGATTTTCAAACAGCTCGCCCGATTCACGGATGCTGAACGGCTGTGGTGTCGTTCTTCCATCGAGAACTTCGAATGCGGTTTTACCCGCATCGCCGTGCGAGCTGGCGATGCGATGAAATTCCGCGTCACTGACTTTGGAGGCCGCTTGCAGCGCGCGGAGGATTATGGCCCAGCCAATCTGCAGGGTACGCGAATCGCTCTGAGCAAACGGTTTCCCAGTGAAATAGGGTGTCGCGATCGGAAGCTGGTCGCTCGTTAGGCCGCGCAGATAATCGGCAAGCAGTCGAATTTTTTCCAGTTTGGCCCGAGTTGCAGCGATCGCCTCACCGACATTCGCAAACTCGAGGAATTCGGATGCGGTGGCGCACGCGCCGCCCGTGCGGCGTTCGGCGCCCGAGGTACGGACGGATGGGCGAACAGGAATTTGTGGCAGCGTAAACTCCATTTGGTTTTCTTCGCTCAGCGCCCATGCTTCGATGCCGCGATCGCGCAGATCACGCGCAAACGAAGCAGCGAAGCCGTGGAGCGTAAGTACGCGTCGCGGCTGAACGAGTTCGACATAGCGAAGCAGATCGTTGTAGTCAGCGTGATCCGAAAGTGCAAACGCCGCGTCAACCTGATAGCGATAGATTGCGTTTGGATCGATCGCCCAGCCACTGATCATCGCGACACGTTTGCGCGCAATCTTTTCCAGCATGTACGAATGATTCGCGCTGGGCGGGCAGATCAGAACTTTTCTAGCAACATCATTTGGGTTGTAGCGAAGATATTTGCAAAATGATTTGCCAGATTGCTCGTAGACGCGAGTCATCTGATAAACCGAACCGTGGAGCATTGGCGTTAATCCAGCTCCATCAAGCGAACAGAGGATCTCCTGCGCTTTGCCTAACGAATACCCAAGGAGCACGGGTACTCCACCGTCATCGATTGTTTCCCGGCAGAAGGCAATTATTTGATCGATGACCTGTTCCGTTGGTGGGAATCGATAACGTGGCAGACCGAATGTCGTCTCCATGATGAGTGTGTCCGCCTTGCGCCACTCCGCCGGCTCGGCGGATTTCCCGGGGCGCAGCTTAAAGTCGCCGGTGTAAAGCAATGTCTCGTTGCTGGCAAAAAGAAAACATTGTGCAGAACCAAAGATATGCCCGGCCGGCAATAGCATGAGATCGAGGCCATGCAACATTCGTTTTTCACCGAACGGCAGAATGTGCTCCGTGCGGGAGCCCGGCAGCCGGCTTTGCATCAAGCGTGCTGTGCGCTCGGAAACGATTATTTCTTCGTGGGGCGCAATGTGGTCGCTATGCGCGTGCGAGACGAAAGCAAATCGCTTTGCGTCCCATGGATCGAGCCATAAATCCTGGCGTGGCAGATACACCCCGCGCTCATAACGAACTTCAATCATGAAACTGAAATTTAGTTTCAGATCCGCGTAAGTTCCACAGGAGCCGGAGACCTCGGATGTGGGTTGCTCGTTGACACCCGGTTCAAAACCCGGCTTTATTAGAGGCAATGAGGTTCGTTGCTGCTCTCTTCGCCTTGAGCTCTTTGGCTGTTCCCGCCCTTAGTCAGGCTGCGCGTGAGCGTGTAGAACCAAGAATCGTGGAAAAAGGCTCACCACTGCCGGTGGCGTTAAGCAACGATTTCGAGTTCCGAAAAACGAAGCTTTTCTTTATGAGTGAGAAGGCGCCAAAAGCAAGCGAACGCGCGCGGCAGACGAGCAGCAGTGCCACCTCTTTGGGTGGCGGCAAGTCCGGCTCGCCGAGCCAGAAAGTGGCAACGCTTCAGGACGCTCCAATTACTTTTGAACGCCAGTATCGACTTTTCGGGGCGGTAACCGCGCTCGATCAACGCCAGCGTTTCGGCAATTACTTTGACTTCTTCTGGCGAGCCAAACGCCCTTCCGATGTCACGGTGCGTTTGGAATATCGTCAGGAGAAACTGCACGAGCACGTCCAGGCGCAGGAGATTTCATATCGAAATGCCCGGGGTACTCACAAGACCGAATTCAAGGTCGTTGGGGACGATTATTTTGACGATGGTCGCGTAATCGCATGGCGGTGTCTGTTAATCGAGAATGGGCGGATCGTAGCGGAAAATCGCTCTTTTATGTGGGAGTGAGATCCAAGGAACGCGTCTCATCCCTTCCGTTGGCGTTTTCGAATGCGGCCTTTGGTGCGCCGGATTCCGAATCATTTCCTGAGGCCTTCTCGAGTTCGGCTAGCATTGACAGCATGCCTTCGGGGCTGGTATCTTTTAGGTAGAAACTGTGGACTCATCTATTCAAGTAGGGGTGAGCGGCCCAACCGTGTGGGTGAAAGTGGAGGGGAAAGGTAGCTTCCTCAACAGCGGCAACCTCAAAGAATTCGCGCGCGAGATGTTGGACCGCGGCTATCGCGAATTTGTCGTGGACCTGGCGGATTGCGCCATGATGGATTCCACATTTATGGGAACGATGGCCAGCGTGGCACTTCGATTGAAGGAGCTGGGGCATGGACATCTTCACATCGTCCACTGTGGAAACCGCAGCCAGGAACTCCTCTCCGGGCTGGGCTTGGATCAGATATTCGATATCCGTGCTAATGGTTCCAGTCCCCCTGAATGCGGAGCCCTCGAGCGAACCCCCGCGGTCCGCTCGCCTGCGGATAAAAAAAAGGAACAAACGGAGACGATGCTGGAAGCCCATGAGGCGCTTTGCGAGGCCGCGCCGGAAAATATTCTTCGCTTTAAAGACGTTCTCGATTTCTTAAGACAAGACCTTCATCACGAGACGCCTTCGAAGTAAGCTGGCCCTTGCATGATGTGGCCGACTCTTCTTCTCGGAGTGCTTGTCGCGTCTGTCGCCGGATGGATTATCACCGCGTGGTTTCAGATACGGCGAATTCGACGGCTGGAACGCTCTCATGAAGAAATTCAGGTGGAGGAAACGCTTGTTTTCGATTTTTTGCACGGTCTCGGCGAAGCCTTCCGGGAGGCGATCCGCCCTCAAGAGCTGCACCG
>JBKPGQ010000378.1:0-7077 GCA_046729455.1 Verrucomicrobiota bacterium | reverse complement strand
TCAGAGCGGCTTGGCAAATGGACGTTCTGGCTCATGGTCATCGGTTTCAACATGACCTTCCTCATTCAACATGCGCTTGGTTTGTTAGGTATGCCGCGCCGTATCTACACCTATCCCGATCTTCCAAACTGGGGGTGGATGAACATGCTCTCGACCATCGGAGTCTTCTTCATGGGCGCATCCGCGCTTGTCCTGGTTTGGAATCTGGCGGCTTCATTTTTCCGAGGCAAAATCGCCGGTGATAACCCCTGGGAGGCATGGACTCTCGAGTGGGCGACAACGTCACCGCCGCCACATGAAAACTTTGTCGCGCTACCGCCGATCCGCAGTCGCCGGCCGCTCTGGGACATTGCCAATCCTGACCGGCCCGACCCGATCGTTGGTGAGAACAGCGCGGCCGTAACCCTTCCTAACCACAACAAAATAGGGATCCTGAGCTTCATTATTTCCGAAGCGGGATTCTTCGCCACGCTTATCCTCGCCTATTTGTATTTCTACGCTCACCCACAACCCGGTCCTAACGCGAAAGGGCTGGATGTTCCGCGGACTCTAATATTCAGCGTTTGCCTTTTCGCGAGCAGCTTCACTTTTTGGCGATCCGAAGCTGGCCTGACGAAACAGCGTCGCCGTTCCATGCTCGGCTGGCTCGCGCTAACGATCCTGCTCGGCGGTATCTTCCTTGTCGGCCAAGTGAACGAGTACTGGAAACTGTTTCAGACGGGTGTCGATCTCAGCACTAATATGTTTTCGACCACCTTCTTCACCCTGACTGGCTTCCATGGTTTGCACGTGCTTATGGGTCTCATCGCGCTGCTGATCTTTCTCTGGATGGCGTGGGAAGGCGACTTAGTTTCTTCCCGGTTCGGCTCCGCTTTTAAATCGGCTGGCTACTTCTGGCACTTTGTCGATGTCGTCTGGGTCTTTGTTCTACTCACCGTTTACATCCTTCCGCTTCTGCGATGACTATTTACCAATTTTTCACCACCGCTTGGACGTGGAATTTCATTGTTCTAGTTCTTAGCGCGCTTGCTCTCATCGGTTACTTTCTTGCCTTTGGACGACGAGGCCGGCCGCTCTATTTCGCCGGTGCCGTTGTCGTATTTCTTTTGGCTTTCATCTCACCGTTCAGCGCACTGGCTAACGGATACCTGTTCAGCGCGCACATGGTTCAGCACATCCTGCTCGTGCTGATCGTTCCCGCGCTTTTCCTGTTAAGTCTCCCACAGTCGTTCTCGCTTCGTTCGCCGCTCACTTATCTTAGGCATCCACTGATCGGATGGATTGCTGGCGTGGGTGCCATGTGGCTCTGGCACGCCCCCGCACTTTGTAACGCGGCAGCAACGTCGGGGACAGTCTCGGCGATCCAGACGACTACGCTTCTTTTAATGGGAAGCATGTTTTGGTGGCAAGTGCTCGCACCGCGCGAAGAGCAGCGGCTTTCACCGCTCGCAGGGATTCTTTACCTGTTTACAGCCTGCACTGCCTGCAGCGTCCTAGGCATTATTGTAACCTTCGCCCCGGTTTCGATTTGCCCGGTTTACCAGCATCCGGTGGATCGATTGGGGATACTCAGCACGATCCGCGGCGACTGGGGCCTAACGAGCGATCGGGACCAACAAATCGGCGGACTGCTGATGTGGGTTCCGATGTGTGCGATTTATGCAACTGCAATTTTGGCCCAGCTCGCTCGCTGGCATTCATCACCACAACCGGAACAATCAAATGCCTAACGAACAATCAACTACCCAAAATTCGGAAGCGGTACCGCCCGGCTGGCAGCTCCTACCCGACGTACCACTGCCACATCCAACCTACTTCCCGGCGGGATTAGCCATGGGAGTCACCTTTATCTTTTGGGGGTTAATTACGACGTGGCCGGTTTGGCTCGTCGGTGTCGTCCTCTTCGTAGCAGCGCTTGCCGGTTGGATCACGGAAATTCGCCATGAATACAAGCCTCACTGAGTCGTCGCCTGCGCCGCCGACTGAAACTCCGGAGGAAATCAGTCGTCGGCGATTTTTTGAAAAACTGTCAATCGGTCTCGTTGGACTTTGCAGCGCGATTGTTGGATTACCTCTGATCGGATTTATCGTCGCGCCCTTGTTTCGAAAAGTGCCCGAGAAATGGGTGTCGCTCGGCAAGTCGAATGATTTTCAAATCGGCAAGACTGTGGCTGTGACGGTGACCGATCCTTCACCGCTCCCCTGGGCCGGAGTGACAGCGAAGAGTGGTGTCTGGCTGCGACGCGTGAGCGAAGATAGCTTCATCGCTTTCTCAGCTAACTGCACTCATCTGGGTTGTCCGGTCCGCTGGCTGGAGGGTGCCGATCTGTTCATGTGTCCGTGTCACGGTGGCGTCTATTATAGCAATGGCAAAGTCGCGGCCGGCCCCCCGCCGCTTCCGCTGTTTCGCTACGATGTGCGCGTATCAAACGGCGAAGTGCAAATGAAACAGGCCATCGTTCCGATTTCCACCACGCTGTGATCAAGATATTCAAGACGATCTGGAAGTGGCTCGATGACCGGCTGGGGATCAGCGTTCTCATCTCTCCGGCGCTGCATATCGCGCCACAGGATGCGAAATGGTGGTACGTCTTTGGTAGCGCCACGCTCTGTGCCTTCATCGTGCAAGTCGCAAGCGGCGTAGCTCTGGCGTTTTCATACATTCCCTCATCGTCACAAGCTTACGAAACGCTCTTGTTCATTACTAACAACGCGCCATTCGGCCGTTTTCTGCGCGGACTTCATTATTACGGCGCATCCGCGATGGTGTTGATGATCGGAGCGCATATGGCGCAGACGTTCTTGTTTGGTGCCTACAAATTTCCGCGCGAGATGACATGGACCACCGGAATCCTGTTACTGACTTTCACTCTCGGCATGGGATTCACCGGGCAGCTACTCCGGTGGGATTCGACCGCAGCATGGTCCGTCGTGGTCGCGGCGGAACAAGCAGGGCGTATTCCGATCATCGGCGACTGGGTGGCGCGCTTCATTCTTGGTGGCAACACGATCGGCGGCGCGACACTTAGCCGGTTTTTCGCCATCCATGTCTTCATTCTGCCTGGAATCATGTTCGCTTTTATCGGCTTGCATCTGTGGCTTGTCCTTCGCCACGGAATCTCGGAACCGCCGGTTGCGGGCAAACCAGTCGATCCTGCGACCTACCGCGCCGAATACGAAGAGCTGCTCAAGAAAAGTGGTAAGCCCTTTTGGCCAGACCTGGCCTGGCGCGACGTAATTATCTCTACACTGCTAATCATCGCGATCGCGCTCGCCGCGTTCTTCGTTGGTCCTCCAGCTTTAGATAAGCCGCCCGATCCTAGTATACTTGCCGCGGATCCGAGACCGGATTGGTATCTCCTTTGGTACTTCGGGCTGCTTTCGCTCATTCCCGAGAGAATTGAGGGCTATGTCATGATCGGCTTTCCAATCCTCATCGGACTATTCCTGCTCTTTGTTCCTATTTGGAACCACAAAGGTGAGCGCGCTGCTTCCCGCCGCCCGTGGGCCATCGCGATGGCGTCTCTCTCCGTCATCATGATTGGTTCCCTTTGGTGGGAAGGTCAGCAGTCGCCGTGGTCGCCTAACTTCGATGCTCAGCCACTGAGCGAGAAAGTTGTAGGAGCTACAAGCGGCCCAGTCTTCGAAGGCGGTCGATTGTTTCACGACAAGGGATGTTTGAATTGCCACCTCATTCAAGGGTACGGTGGAAGGCGCGGACCAGAGCTAACCTACATCGCGGACAAGTTAACGCGCGATAACCTCGTCATCCGCATCGTTAACGGTGGTACGAATATGCCGGCTTATGGCAGCTCGCTTAAACCGGGCGAGCTCGATGCATTGGTTGCGTTCTTGGAAACACGCAAACGTCCGCTCCGTCCGCAAGATCTAACACACTTAACCACAAAGAATCGGCAGGATCACAATGCTAAATAATAACCCTAGCTCCCCCAACGAAGCTGGCCCACGAAAGTCGCGCACGCCCCGTGTGTTGATCGTGGGCGGAGGTTTCGGCGGTCTTGCCGCGGCCAAAGCTCTTCGTAAAGCGCCGACGCGCAATATTCTGATCGATCGCACGAATCATCACCTGTTTCAGCCATTGCTTTATCAGGTGGCGACATCAGTGCTCAGCCCCTCGCAGATCAGTTCTCCAATCCGTGGGATATTGCGGAAACAGAAGAACACGACGGTGATCATGGGCGAGGTCACCGGCGTGGACAAGGAGAAGCGCTGCGTGTTTGTCAATTCGCCGGATCGCGAGCACGTACCGGTGGATTACGAGTACCTCATCCTTGCCACCGGCGTTCGACACAGTTATTTCGGGCACAACGAATTTGAGAAGTTTGCCCCAGGGCTAAAGAGCCTTGGCGATGCTGTTGCAATTCGAAACAAAGTTCTAGCGGCTTTTGAACAAGCTGAAGCCGAAGAGGATCCAAAACTTCATCGCGATCTACTCACATTCGTGCTGGTCGGCGCTGGTCCAACCGGTGTCGAAATGGCCGCGGCGTTGGCAGTGCTCGTCCGCACGACGCTGCGTTCGGACTTCCGGCGGATCGATCCAACCAAAGCACGGATCGTTCTGATTGACGCGGCGCCAAAGGTGCTCGGAACCTTCGCGCCGGATTTGTCCGGTGCCGCGGAGAAGCACCTGCAGAAGCTTGGTGTCGAAGTCCGGTTAGGCCACGCGGTGGATAAGATCGACGGCGAGGGAGTCATTGTCGCGGGTGAGCGCATAGCGAGCAAGACTGTCATCTGGACAGCTGGGGTTGCGCCTTCGCCGGCTGGAAAATGGTTGGGCGTGGAAACGGATCGCGCCGGTCGCGTGCGCGTTCAAACCGATCTCAGCGTTACGGGACATCCTGAAATTTTTGTGATCGGCGATACCGCGTCGCTGGATCAGGATGGAAGGCCACTACCAGGCGTTGCTCAGGTAGCGATGCAGCAGGGACGGTACGCTGGGAAACTGATTTCCCGGCGTGTCGTGGGTAAGAATGGACTCAAGCCTTTTCGTTATTTCGACAAAGGCAACATGGCCGTTGTCGGGAAAGGCTATGCTATTCTGCAAAGCGGCAAATTTCGCTTGCATGGGCTTATCGCGTGGTTTGCTTGGGCTTTTATCCACATCACTTTCCTGGCTCAACTCGGTCTTCGGATCAGCGTGTTTTTGCAGTGGGCTTGGTTGTTTCTAACTGGAGAGCGCGGCTCACGGCTCATCGTGGACTACCACCCATCGGACTCGATTCAAACAGCGCGTATTACGGCCGATAATAGGGCGGTATCTCAGACGCCAAGCGCCACAGTTTCAAGCAGGTGATATGAAGCTCTTCGCGGCACCATTAAGTCATACGGCGGCGCACGTCGAGCGCACGAGCCGCTGGCAGTGAACCCGGTGGCTCCGATTCGCCCGCCACATACGAGACGCCACAATTCCTGTCGCGTCTGCGCTCGACGCTTCAGCTCCCGATCAGTCATAATCAAAGTTATGAGACGTTCCTCCGGATTTCGAGAGGTTATCGTGAACGTCTCTGTCATCGGAACAGCGCAATTGTTCCTCATCGTCGGAATCGCAGTTGCCCGCGACGATGCCCCTCCCTCGTCCGTGAGGCCCTGGGCACCGCCAACACTTCCTCGATACGAAGGGGAACTTCGCGAGTACCAACCTACTGAAGCTGAACGCCGGTACTACCCGGCCATCGATCCGCGCAAGACTTACAATCTCGCCGAGCTGATCGATATCGCTCAGCGCAGCAACCCGGAAACGCGTGTGGCTTGGGAACGCGCCCGAATGGCAGCTGCTGCTGTGGGTCTCACCGAGAGTGCTTATTACCCGTACATCGTTGCGGCCGCAGCTGGAGGATACGACCGCGCCTTTGTGCCGTTTCCGCAGTTGCGAGCCAAGCTTCAACCGCCGCCAACGAATGGTAACCTGCCCAACGTGGAGATTGTCGGGGGAGGCACGTTGGTCACTGAGTCGTTGTTGGCGCGAGGCGAACTGAATGCAAAGTGGTTGCTGATCGATTTTGGCGAACGGAAAGCGACAAGGGAAGCCGCGCGGGAAAAGTTGTTGATGGCGAATGTCGGCTTCAATGGAACGCACCAAAAAATCGTCTTTGATGTGACCGACAGATTTTATCAGTTCGGCACCGCGCGCCAAAAGGTGATGGTAACTCAGAGCGCACTAGATGCCGCGCAAATAGTGGAGCAGGCAGCGCAGGCGCGGTTCGATACCGGCCTTGCCACGAAACCGGAGCTACTCCAAGCGCAACAGCAGAGTGCACAATCAAATTTTGACCTTCAAGCGAGCCTCGGGGCGGAGAGCGATGCCAAAGTGGCTCTCATCGAGAGCATCGGCCTGCAGCCGACTGTGACGTTAAAAGTGGCAGATCTCCCCGAGAAAAGCCATCCGGATGCTCAGATGGCGGATTCCGTCGGCGAACTGATCTCAAAAGCTTTGTCACAACGGCCGGATCTCGTTGCGAAACTAGCGAACGTTCGTTCGAAGGAAGATGAGATTCTTAGGATCCGTGCCGAGTATTATCCAAAGGTTACGCTGGACGCGCACTTTAGCGAAACCGACTTGGAGGTTAGCGTCGCTAAATCGGACTACTTTGGCGGCACCCGACCAACTTTCGGGGCATTTCTCACGATGAATGTGCCGATCTTTGATGGGTTCGCGCGCCGGCACAAGCTCGACATGGCTGAGGCCGAATTGCATCAAGCGGAGAATGAACTTTCTGGAGCGCGCGACTCAGCTGCCCGAGAAGTGTGGAAAGCGTACACTGGCTACACAACCGCGCTCAAAAAGCAGGACGCGGCCGAAAAATTACTTACCGCGTCAAAGAGCGCGTTCGACGGCGTGCTCGAATCGTATAAGCAAGGTCTGAGCACGTACCCCGAGGTTGTTACCGCGGAACGTAATCTGAGCGCCGCGCTTGCGACCAGTCACGACACACAGTCGGCAATTTACACCAGCCAGGCGGCTCTTGCGTTGAGCGTTGGTGACCTTGCCCGCCCTGCGCCGCGAACAGTCAGATCAACACAGAGTTCACCACGCGCTCCAAGATCGTTGGAAAGATG
>JBKPGQ010000377.1:0-3485 GCA_046729455.1 Verrucomicrobiota bacterium | reverse complement strand
CATCGGACACTAGCGCCAAAGACTCTTCAAAGCATTCAATCTGAGCAAAGCCGGTTGGAGTTGGGGTTGCGTCTCAGCGATTGATTCCGACGGGCGAACGATCTGGATTGCTGACGCGCATCGCGACAACGGAAAGCGTTTAAGTCTCCTCAGCGCGTTTCCGTAACTGGCGCCGGGGAGGACCTTTCAGACGGCGAGGGCGTCGTCGCTACGTTCTTTTTGATCAGGTACCAAAGCGTTGTCGCGAGCAGGACGGACATCAATTTCGCGCGCCAGTTTTTCGAGGTCAGTCTCTTCATAATTGCTGTACAGCAAAATTTCCGCGATGCGCATTGACGAAATGTCTGCGGAGTGAAATTGCGCTCAATTCGCCGCCGATGGCAAATGGAAATGCCGCCCGTCTCTTCGGAGACAAATTACCGCCACGGCTCCGGGTTTTCCTGAAGCCTGATAAGAGCATGGACCATTTCACCTTTGAACAGCGTACGGGCTATTCAGCACCGGATGCTGCGGCCGCGCGTCAGCAGGCACGTTGACCTGTGTCCCGTTTGTTGAATTCAAATCTTTCAGCCGATAGGAGTCGGCGACTCTCGCGAGTATCGCGTGCTGCACTGCCTCAACACGCACAAGATTAGGGTCGACTCTGACAATAAGCGGTGAGCGCGATGCACCAAGATGGCTTTAACTCAATCCAGGAAGGTAAAGACATGAATACACTGATAACATGTAATCAGTTTAAAGAGATGGAAGAAGCGAGGCAAAATCGCTTGAATCGTTTTTTGGCCGGATGTCCGAACAGAATAGGCAGTGGCGAGATCCACAGCCTGGCGGTCGCAGATTGCTCACCGGAGGTTGATATCAGTGAGGATGATCAGCAAGTGGTCGCCAAATAATCACTAAGACACGCACGTGGCGGGAGTGTCTTAATGCAGCTTTTCCGAGCCGGAATACTGAATGTCTGGGCGGTGCTTATGGTCGGTATGGAACAGCACTTCGTCCAAGCTTCGCCGAGCAAATATCTCGCAACATTTTGTGCACATCGCAAAGTGCTCTTTTTCTTCGGGCGACAGCTTTTCGTATTCGTCGAGTGTCATCCCAGCTTTCGATCCGATTCGTCAAACGCAATCATGCGCTCGAGATTGCCGCTCGAATCCAAAACACGAATCTCACCGGAACGAAAGCACGCTCGGGTTTCGGCATAGGCAATGGCCTGACGTTTCTCCGGGAACACCGGCTCAACGCCGGGAGCCTCAAAAAACTTTCCAGCCCCACGCGTGCGGTCTGATTTCAATCAGTGTCATCGCGGCCAGCGGTTCGTTGCATCGCCTGGTTAGACCTATTCGACTAGTCATCTTTATCCGTGCTCTTCGACAAGACATAGCCGGCCACGGTACCCAGTAGAGCGGCCAAAGTCTCTTTTCCGAACTCAGGAACGACAATAGGAAAGACCAGTAAAGCCGGAATAAACAGCACCATGCCCAGCGATCTTAACGAATTCGGACCAAATTAGACTGGCCGAGGAAATTCCCCCGCTGCAATTTTGCGATGAATCGTTTTTTCAGACATTCGGCCAAATAATTTCCCTGCCTCTCTGAGGCGAATAAGTCGATCAGTTTCTATCTTCTTCTGTTTCTTCCGTCTCTTCGATGCGTCTCTTGCCAGTCATATATTTAACGTCCCGACGCCTTTTGTCTTTCGGATCATAATACACGAAATCAGGCCTTGGACCGTCTTCATCGAATTCTGCTTCTTCCAATGCTGCCTCGTCTTCCTGCGTGCCCCGATTCGCTTCAAGTCGCGCACCCCGTTCATCTAATTCCGCGCCCCATGCTTTGCATTCTGCGACTGGGATGTACACAAGCGGCCACTCTTTTAATTTTTTCTCTTTACCAAAAATCGTTTTCGTTTTGCCGATGATGTGAAAACAGAAGGCGGTTAGACCACCCGCCTTCATTCGCTTGTAAACGGCAGCGCGACTAACTTTCGCGTACACGGCAGCCCCTCCGGGTGACACACACGGTCCGATATATTCGCAAAGTGCGTCGAACCACCTGCGCATCGCTGCGTGATTTCCTTCTGCACGGAAAATTCGAGTGCCATCGTCCGCGACGCCTATTAGCCGGGCGAACGCCTCCGGAATTGCGACGAATTTGAACTCAGTTGCCATTTCGACAACCGTTATCCAATACGGTTTACATTTCGTCAACAAAATAATTTCACCTATTTCGCCAAACGTTAGCCCGGACAGGTCGTGAATCGCGATCGACACGCTCGCCCAATCACTCAACGGTTCCTCACCAGCCAGATGATGGAGAGAATCGCTAGTAAAATCAAAACAGCGCCAGCGGCGTAAGCGGCGAACGCTGGTACATGCTTGGGTCCTTCCCTTATGAATCCAACGCCTACCAAAATCAAGACCACGCCGATAAAGATTGTGCCGAGATATGCCTTTCCTTCAGGCCTCATTTTAGGTCTAACCACATTGTGCCGAATCATTCGGCATTTGGGAAGCGGAATGATTCGCGCGTGACTCGTTGAAGTTCGAGAAACGCTCTCAGTTTTTCGTCGGCGGTGACGATGAATCTCTTTCCGTTGTCGCGGTGTGCGTCAGCAATCCAGATCGTTCGCCCCTCGGAATCGTCGTCTGATGAAGCCGTGCGGGGGCAGAAACATACGCTGATCAAGCGATGCAGCCAGGCCGCGTCCGCGAGCGCCGCTTAGGCTACCAGCACGCTCGGTGGACCCACACTATCGCGGCGGGTCAATTCCTCCATCACGTCCTCGGCAATAACTTCCAGCAGACGCTTTTCGCGTTCGCTTAGACGCCGCGGTTTAATATCGAGAATACACAGCGAACCGATCGGCAAGTTATTACTGCGGAGTGGAACGCCGGCGTAAAAGCGCAGGCCGCGCTCTTTTAATAAGGGGTTATTTGCAAATCTTCGGTCGCGTGAAAGGTCTTCGACCACGAGTGCTTCGCCGTTCGCGACCACATGGCCGCACACCGAAAGCTCGCGCGAGATCTTGCGGGCGTCGGCGATTTCCTCCGGCAGCCCGACTTGCGATTTAAACCACTGGTGATCCCGATCGATGAACGTGATAAGCGCAATCGGCACCTCGAAGACGCGTGTCAGTTTTTTCGTGACGCGGTCGAAAACTTCTTCACGCGTGCCATCCGCCAGATGCAAACGAGCCAGCTCTTCGAGACGGTTTTGCTCGTTGTCCGGGATCGCGCCGGGGATCATCTCATCGGCAAGCGAGACGGAAAACTTCGCGAGCTGCACCACTGCTTCGGCGAGCGACACCACTACTTCGTCCGCACCGGAAGACCGGAGCCGTTCTCCCGCGCCAGCCATGTTTTCGGTCGCGCCCCAAATTCCGACGACGATCTTCACGTGTGGCAATTGAGCGCGAAGTTTGGCGCTGAGATAGCGCGCATGGATCAGGGTGGAGGGTGCGACAACCGAGATGCAAATCGCTTCGGG
>JBKPGQ010000376.1:0-2069 GCA_046729455.1 Verrucomicrobiota bacterium | reverse complement strand
TCACGCAGAAGGCTATCTGCGCTCGAAGGCCGGATCGGGAACGTTTGTGGCGAATCCGCTCCCTGAGAGCTTTTTGACTGCCGACAAATTTGCCACGGAACGAATCCGCCGTGGCAGACCGAAAGGATCTCGGCCAGTCGGACATCGAGCTCGCGTCTCCGAGCGGGTAAGAGCAATTCCAGATCAACGTGCTGGGACGCAGTTTGATCTCGGAGCGTTGGGCGCCGGGGCCGGCATTTCCCTGGTTCCCGGTCTCCCGGCAGTCGATGAATTCCCCATCGATATTTGGGAACGGCTGAGATCCCGGGTGCTCGCACAAAAGGGCACTCATCTGCTGCGGCATGCATCGAGTCGTGGCGACGCGGACCTGCGCAAAGCAATTGCCACGTACCTCTGCGATTTTAGAGGCGCACGCTGTCATTCAGATCAAATCGTGATCGTCGGAGGAATGCAGCAGGCGATGCTAATCAGTGCCATGGCGCTGCTGGATCCGGGCGAGCCTGTTTGGATAGAAGATCCCGGTTTTCACCAGGCGCGTAGAGTTTTTACCCTAGCAGGCGCCAAAGTGGTTCCGAAGTCCTTGGACCACGAAGGAATTGTGATCGCACGATCGCCAAGAGAAAAGCAGCCAAAACTCATTCATGTAACGCCTTCGCATCAATATCCGCTCGGCATGACAATGAGTTTCGAGCGCAGAACAGGCCTGCTCGATTTTGCGCGCGCTCACGACGCATTTGTTTTTGAAGACGACTTTTACGCGGAGTTCCGCTTTACCGGACCGCCGCTTCCCTGCTTGCAGGGAATCGACGATTTTGGGCGCGTCATTTACGCCGGGACGATGAGCAAAATTCTTTATCCTTCGTTGCGACTGGGCTACGTCGTTGCGCCAGAGCCGTTGATTGATCCGTTGGTAAAAATCCGCAGCACAATGGACCAACACTCGTCGGCGATTGATCAGGCTACGCTGGCGCGTTTCATCACCGAGGGATTTTTCCTCAGTCACATCAAGCGAATGCGAAAAATCTACGCTGAGCGGCGAGAAGTCTTCATCAAACAATTCAATGAGTTGCTCGGTGATCGCTTCACTTTGCAGGTTCCGGAGGGTGGATTGAATATGGTCGCGTGGCTGAAACGAGAGCAAGAGTTCCCAGCGATTAACCGTGTTTCTCTTGAGATTGGAGTCAAGCCTTCACCGTTATCGTTTTACTGCATTCGAGCCACCCCTAAGCCGGCGTTCGTCTTCGGGTTCGCCGGTTGGACACCGGCCCAGATTCGAGAAAGTCTGGTCAAACTCGCGTCCTCACTCCGGAGGGCGAGAATTCCTTAGGCAAAGCAATGGGTGGCATGTCTAACAAGAAATCAGCCTCAAAGAAAAGGCGGAGGCGTTCGATCATCGCGTTCGAGATGATTCGACTTGATCGCACATCCAACGAACCGCTACACCAGCAACTTTATCGCCAGATTCGTGACGAGTTAAGATCGGGCAGCTTTGGCGATGGCGCTTCCCGGCTTCCTTCCTCGCGCGCGCTGGCTGCCGACCTGGGCATTTCCAGACTAACGGTCAATCTCGCGTTCTCGAAGCTCCATGCAGAAGGCTATCTTCGTTCAAAGGCCAAATCGGGGACATTTGTAGCATACCCTCTCCCTGACAGCTTCCTAAGCGTGGACAAATTCGCCCGCCGTACGGCGGGACGAAGCGGACCGGAAGCCCATCCGGCGACTGAGTCTCTGCTTCGCATCTCTGAGCGAGTGAGAGCACTTCCGGACCACCGGGTAGGACAACAGTTTGATCTTGGAGCAACAGGCGCTGGCGCGGGCATCTCGCTTGTACCGAGTATTCCGGCAGTCGATGAATTTCCGATAGGAGTGTGGGAACGGCTTAGAGCACAGGTTCTCGCGAAAAAAGGAGCCCACCTGTTGCGTTATGCGTCGAATCGCGGCGACGCCGACCTGCGCAAGGCACTCGCGGCTTATTTGTGCGATTTCAGAGCGGCTCGCTGTCATGCGGACCAGATCGTGATCGTCGGCGGAATGCAACAGGCGATGTTGATTACGGCAACAGCATTGCT
>JBKPGQ010000375.1:0-1538 GCA_046729455.1 Verrucomicrobiota bacterium | reverse complement strand
CAGGAAGTCTTTAACACGACGTTGCGCGAAGCAGCTGTGCGCGCTGCGCAAGGAGAACTGCCCAAGGAACCGTTTTGGCTTTTCCGCGAGGCGCGCTGGCGCTGTTTGGAAGCAAGTAAGACTGACCTGCAACCGGAATCGCTGGAAATCGAGGAGCACGACATAGCTCCGCAGGCTGCATCTCAGGTCAAGCAGCTCGAGCCTGCGCAACTGGCAATTTGGATTTCCGCCGCACCCGATCCTCAAAGGACCGCGCTGGCGCTCTTTTATCTGGACGAATTCAATTACCTCGAGATTCTCGACATCGCCGAGCTCAAGTTGAGCACGCTGTCGCGATGCTTGGCGCAGGGGCGGCGACAATTGCAGGCGTGGCTGGACGCCAAGCACTCCGGAGCACCCAAGGTATGAGGACCCTGCGGATATTACGTCGGCGCCGCGCTCTTTTGAATTGCGCGCCGATCAGCCACAACCACTTGGCTGACCGTTCCATGCGGGCCGCGATATCGCGTGAAGACGGCTCCGATGATTTTGTTAATCAACAGAACTTTGATCGAGCCGTGGCGGAACTGGTTCGTCTCGTTCCGATACCTCCCGAGTCGGCTGAATGGTTCTCGGACAAGGACGCCATTCGCGCCCGGAAGTGGACATGGAGAAGAATCGTCCTCAATCCTGCCGTCCTCGCGATCAGCATTGCGCTGGTAGTAATCGCCGGGGTGTTCACCTTCCAGTTGATTGGCCGCCTAAATGATTTTCCCGGGTCGGCGACAGCGCGGAAATTATTGACCGTGGCCGGCTCCACTCGATCGGTCACGCTCGATCCGGTGAGCGCCGAAGCGGGGACGTTAAGTGATCTGTTTTTTATGAAACACGGACTGGAGCACTACGACGTTCCAGACGAGTTCGCTGATTTTCGTACAATCGGCTGCCGCGTTTTTGACGATGACGAGTCACAGCGAATCGCTCAAATCTGGGTGGCTGAAAAACGCATGCAGTTTTTTCTTTTTCCGGCAGAGAGAGACAGCAAGACCGGAGCGGCACTGCGGTTTCCGGGGTGGCGTTATGTTCATCAGGAAGGCTGGGTCGGTGCGGTCACGGAACACAACGGCGTTTGCTTCATGGCTGTGCTACACGGCCGCGAGAAGGATTTAGAGCCGTATCTTTCTGGGCCAAAGCAGTAATCTCTCTTCTGCTGCTCTTGCTCGAGTATCATCAATTGAAAGATAAAGAGCATGAGCACGAGAACGAGTAAGAATCTGAGGTGAGCACTCCGCTCGCGTTGACAGCGCAAGTCATGCGATTGACCTTTGTCGCCGCCGATTTTGCCAGGGTAGCTCAGTGGTAGAGCAGGGGACTCATAAGCCCTTGGTCGGGAGTTCGAATCTCCCCCCTGGCATTTTTCTGTATGGCTTGGGTCTACATCCTTCGCGGCTCTTCAGGCCGACACTACATCGGTTCGGCTGTCGATTTCGATGCCCGGTTTGCTCAGCATCTGCGTGGCCACACTGCGACTACGAAACGACTGGGAGATACAATTGAAC
>JBKPGQ010000374.1:0-5017 GCA_046729455.1 Verrucomicrobiota bacterium | reverse complement strand
GACCGTATGCTAAAGATGAAATCGTAGCGCAGTGGTAGAGTCCCGACACAGTCGGGATTAACCGATTGGTCGTAGGTTCGAATCCTACCGCTGGAGCCAAAATTCAATGTTCTGGGTATACATTCTTCAAAATCCCACCGGAGGCTTTTACGTTGGTCACATCGATAATCTTGAGAATCGGATTTCACGTCACAATCGAACCGACAAAGTCGCTGGAAAATTTACGCGTAAGAACGGTCCTTGGATTGTGATCTGGTCCGAAGAGCATCCCGACCGCTCAAGCGCCATGCGCCGTGAGCGCGAAATCAAGTCATGGAAGTCTGCGCGCCTGATCCGAGACCGTTTGCTAAAGGTGAAATCGTAGCGCAGTGGTAGAGTCCCGACACAGTCGGGATTAACCGATTGGTCGTAGGTTCGAATCCTAGCGCTGGAGCCAATTTACATAGGTGAACTAGCGGGTTGATGCGGCCATCACTAAAGTCACGCGCGAATGGGGAGAACACGTTTCGATCAACCATTGTAACCGTCCAAATCGAATTGCTGTCTTTATTCAGGGTATTCCATGGGCATTCGCGCGCTGCTTAGACAAATTTTCACCAGTAAATTTGTTCGGCGTGCATTGCTTGTGCTTCTCATCATTGCACTTTTCCTCGGCGGGGTTCAGCTGCGCCGCTGGATCGGGGAAACGACAAGGCACGTGCGTTATCAGCACGACATCGTCAACGCTTTTTACTGGGGTAGCGAGACGATGAAACAGGCGCGTCGGTTATCACCCGACGAAGCTACTGCTAATTCATTCACGGGATTCTGCCGCGGCTACCTGGCGCTGTACGACCGGGTGAAGGATAAGGCGTACAACAGCGATTATGGTCTCGACTATCCGCCGCTGCGACTTCTGGTCATGGCAATCTGGGCAAGGCAGGTGCGCAACCAATTCCCCGGCGTCGATGATGGACACCCAAAGCTGGTGAACCCGTTATTAAAGATCAACCTTCTTTGCGAGCTGCTTTCTGCCGTAGCAATTTTCCTCCTGGTTCGTTTGTGCGTGCAGCGTTCACGTACAACGCAGTCACCCTGGCTTCGTACCTTATCACTGCGAGATCGTGCTTCGATTTGCGGTCTGGCAGCGGCCAGCGTGGCATGGCTCGAGCCGTCAATGATTCTTGACGCGCATGGATGGCCGCAATGGGACGTTTGGATCCTGCCGTTTTATCTTTTCGCTGCGCTCGCAACGCTGAAAAATCGCTGGTTCTTATGTGGTTGTTTGCTGGCGGCAAGCGCGATGTTCAAGGGCCAACTGTTATTCGTGGCACCGTTTTTTGTTCTTTGGCCGTTGTGGCAAAAAAGATGGAGTCGCGCACTGCATGTTCTCGCAGGGTTCACTGCGACGCCGGCTCTGATCGCGTCGCCATGGCTCCTACGCACACCGGCGGCCTGGATTGGACTGGTTGCTGTCACCGTCTCTAGCTCGTTATTCCTTCGGCGGCGCAAAATGCCACATCGAGGGGCGTGGATCAGCGGGATCGCTGGATGCGCGGTATTTGTGATCGGCGCTTTTGCTGGCGGAAGCTTCGCCTGGTTGCAAGTCGGTTTTCTGTACGGCAGCGAACATTACCCCTACCTTGTCATCAGTTCGTGTTACAATCTTCCGTCACTTCTCTCCAAGCTTGGCTGGTCATTGAAGGATTCATTCTGCTCGGTTCATTTTGGATCCCTGGATTTCCATCTCACGCTTCAGTGGACCCTGCGGCTGCTTTACCTTGGCGCACTCACACTGTGCGCGTACGGCGCCGCGCGACAGGTTCGCGATCGCGACCCTCGTGTCCTGATTGCGATCACCGCTCCGTGGCTGCTGATGTTTGCGCTGCTGGGACAGATGCATGAGCGCTACCTCGTGTGGGGAGCGGTGGTTAGCGCCGTCGCCTTGGGAGTCAGTCTCAGATTGAGCATCATTCATTTCATTATCTCGGCGGCGAGCACAGCGATGATCGTGCAGGTGATGCTGATCGATAAGAAACTTGAAGCAACGCTCTGGGCGATTGATCTACTCAAGCACATCCGATCTTACGCGTCCGTTCTGGTGCTGGCCGGCGTGGCTGTTTATGCGTGGGATTCACTTTCGACGCGCATTCCGGTTTTCCAACGTCGAGCAGCTCATTCGGCCACCGGGCCTTCTCTCTCGCTGGGACCAGAGCCAGAGGAAGCTTGAGATGGGGTTGGCCTAGTGCGCCAACCGAACACCACAACGCGGCCTCACCCCTCTAGCCCATTCAGCTCCGCACAAAAACGAAATACAACACGAGCGCAATCGCGAGCGTGTAAGTCAATCACCTGATTTTACAGCCGCGACCGCTGAAAGCTCTGCCGATAGCGTAGCTGACAGCGGCATGCCAATGATATTCACACCAGCCATGCTGAGAGGGACTTATTGCCGTGCCAGCCGTCGGAACAAAAGCACCCCGAGCATGATGAAAAGTACATTTGGAAACCAGACGAGCAGTTCCGGGTGGGCATGCGGATTTCCACGCAATGTATCGCCGATGATGACAAAGAGAAAATAGGTCGTAGCTACGATTAAACCCATGGCGAACCCGATTGAAGTCTCGCGACGATGCGCCGTGACACCGAGCGGCACCCCAATTATTGCGAACGCAACACACGCAAATGGAAACGAAAACCGCTTGTTGATTTCGGTGCGGCTAGCGCTGCGCTCCCGCCTGTCCTCGCTCTTCAGTTGCTCGAGCAATTGTTCGATTGACAACGCAGACCGGCTCGGCCGTTTTTTCTCTTTCTCGTAAAGCTCCTCGAGACTGATGGGCAATGTGCCTTCCACCATATTGATTCCGTCACGTATCTTTCGCAGATTGGACGGGTCCTTTTGGTCGCGCTCCTGATAACGCGCCTGATACAGGTGCATGAGAATTTGCTTGTTCGCCAGATCGGCTTCCAGCATGCCGGTGCGCGCGTAAGTCACCTTCACCGGCAGCGAGTTCTGGTTGAGCTCGAACACAGTGATGTTCTCGAGCTTGTTACCTTCTTTCTTCCCAACATAGATCTTGCGCCCGGGAAACTGATCGATCACTTGATCGCTGCCAAAGAGCGCCATTGGATTGCGCGTGGCGAGATCGAAAATGGTGCTGCGCAATTTTTCTTGCGCTGCTGGCGCGACTTGCACGTTAAGCCAAAGACAGATCACAGTGCAGATGAGCGCGACGCCCCAGAGCGAAACGCACACGCGTGGAACACTGACACCATTTGCCCGCAGCGCGATCAATTCGTTGTCTGCGGAAAGCCGTCCGAACACAAGCAGGATCGCCGTCAACAATCCCCAGGGAATCGTGAAGATGAGTGAGAACGGCAACACGTACGCGATGAAAGTGATCAGATATTCCATCGGCACGTCGTGATTCACTAGCAACGGAAGAAGTTTGCGGAAAATATTTCCCACCACGAGCACAAGGCTCAGCACGGCGATAGCAAACAACACGTTCACTATGAGCTCGCGGCTAACAAATCGATCGATCAACTTCATCTTCTGCCGCACACGTTAGCACAAATTGCTACTGTCGCCGCTCTCGCCGGCCTACCCAAAGCTAGACAATTTGCTAACATCAATCAGATGATGGTGCTGGAATTTACGACGAAGCAGCTGACGTCAGTGTCTGCCGAAACGGCTCGCGCAATGTTATGAGTCCGATCGCGACCTGCAGGGCCGTGGCTAGAGGATTTGTGCCCTTCCTAACGATTACCTTGTTGTGCATAATAAGTTGCGCAACCGTTTCACATCACGAGTTTTCCGAGCCGACGACTGGATGGCAGATCAGGAACGGTCAGCTCATGTATCGCACACCAAACACGACGCTCATTGGCGAGGCCCTAGTTCGCTTTTCTAAGACCGGCGACTTCGAACTAACGGTCTCAAAGGGGCCGGGAATCACGCTGCTCTCGCTGCGGCAGGATGCGACCTTCGCTGAAGTCAAAGGGGGATTGGCCAGCCAGGGATGGTCCGGCCCTGTAGCACAAGCGCCGCCCCAATTGCGGGGCTGGCTCGGGTTGCGAGATCAATTCCTTCACGCACCGGACCGAAAGACCCTCCGATACGCAGCCGGCAACGAGACGTTCGTATTCCGATTTTAAGGGGGATCGGCTCGGAGGCGGAGCTCCTGCGACGCCTCGATCGGCGGGCTCGCGGAGTTCGCGCCTTCGGCGAAAGGGTTGCCATCGTTTTCGAAGAAGCCGATCCACCAATGGTACAAAGGTGAAACGCGTTGTCGTCAACGCGTTGCCAAAATCACGTTCTGGTACAGCATTGGCATCCAAGCGGCGATTCGTGTTCAATGATGGCTCGTTCATGCGCACCAGTGATTTCATTGCCCGAACCATAACCCAGCGACGCGCGCTGATGTGGTGCGGCGTGGCTGTGCTGACCATCGCCTGCCTCGTAATTCTTGTGAGCTCGCTGCAAGTTGATTCCGAAATCTTCAACGTTTTGCCCGGCAAGTTTTCGTCGGTGCAAGGTCTCAAGATTTACGATCGCGATTTTGAGCAGACGCGCGAGCTCACGTTCGCGCTCCAGTGCGGGCCGAACGACGTGGATAAACTGGAGGAGTTCGCGCCAGTATTTGCGGAAAGATTACGACAGCAGCCCTGGTGCACGCGCGTGCTCGCCGGTTCGCCAATGTCCACGCCTGATGGAATCCGCGATCTTCAATCAATCGCGGTCCCCTTACTTCTCAATCTGGAGCCAAACGCGTTCCGCGAGACCATATCGGTGCTGCAACCGGAGAAAATCCGCGATCGCCTACATCGTTTGCGCCAACAGATCGAGGCGGGCTCACCGCGCCCGGAGTTCGAGCTTTCGTTTGATCCGCTGGGTTTGATCGCGCCGGCGCTGAAGCCTTTTGCAGAAAGCACGATCATTGAGCAGGAGCAACCGCTTACGTCGCCAGACGGGACGATGCGAGTTTTCCTGGCGGAAACGAACCAGCAGTCCATCAGCGCCTTTGAATGCCAGCGT
>JBKPGQ010000373.1:0-1003 GCA_046729455.1 Verrucomicrobiota bacterium | reverse complement strand
ATAATACGAGCGACGCGAAAGAACGATTGCAGGGGACGCTTTCGCGTTTAAGGTGCGCTCTCCAATTCTAGATATGTTCCAGACGTTTCTTGCTCAGGCGCAAAGCGCGGCTCCTCAACAGATGCCGGGTGGCGGCATTGGTTCATTTTTTGTGCCGCTGATTTTCATTTTCATCATCATGTACTTCGTGATGATACGACCGCAGAAAAAGCGGCAGCAACAACAGCAGAAGTTAATGGCGGCCCTTAAAACCGGGGACCGGGTCGTGACCAATGCCGGCATCCACGGTTTAATCTCGAATGTGAAGGAAACCACCGTGCTGGTGAAAGTAGCCGACAACGTGAAGATCGAGATGGAGAAATCGGCCATCGCGACGGTGCTCAAAGAAAGCTGATAGTTGATAGCTGATGGTCGATAGTCGATGAAAGTTGAATCTTTAAGTCGTTAAACCGGAATGACCCCTGCGCTTACATTTCTTGCCGGACTCGCCATGCTCGTCCTGTTCGGGTGGTATTTCGCCACCGATCAAGGGCTGCGGAAACGTCTGCTGGCCATGACGCTCATGCTGTTGCTTGTCGTCTCCAGCATTGTCACTATCTGGCCGCCGCAGAAAAAGATCGCGCTCGGCCTCGACATTCAAGGTGGCACATCCTTCCTCATTCGGTTGAAAGGTGGCGACAAGGAAGTGACCAAAGGCATGCTCGACCAGGCGGTCGAGGTCATTCGCAAGCGTATTGACACGTTTGGAGTCAGCGAGCCGATAATCAGTCCCGTCGCGAACGACCGCATTCTGGTGCAAATCCCGGGACTCGACACCGCCAAGATTCAGGAAGCGCGCGATCAACTCTCTCGCGTGGCGAAGCTGGAATTCCGTCTGGTTTATCCAGATAACGGCGAACGATTGCGGCAGATCGACGAAGGAAAACAGGTCATTCCGCCAGATTACCGGATCGAAACTTACAAACTCAGTGCGGAGGGGGCGCCGATGACCAATGAGTTCGGC
>JBKPGQ010000372.1:0-5429 GCA_046729455.1 Verrucomicrobiota bacterium | reverse complement strand
TGGCGCGCTTGGTGAAAACGTGCCGCTCACGCCTGCGCTGCTCCGGCTCGATCCAATGTTCGATCCGCTTCGGACTAATCCCGCTTTCCAAAAACTCTGCGAGGAAAAGCAGCCGTGAAGACACGAATTACACGAATCCTCACGAATTTTAAGAGCCTTCAACCAATTGGGGTGAATTCGTGAAATTGGTGTCTAGCATTTGCGGAAAGTTGGGGCAAAAACCCGGAGTGACGCGACACGAGGAGGTTGCTTGGCTTGTGTTCTGGAGACCTGCCTTGCTCTCTTATTCGTGTTTATTCGTGTCCATTCGTGGTTAAGATTCGCCGGTGCCTAACGAACCAAATCCGCTTTCCGATCGGATTCATATTGAGCAGCTCGAAATCTCTGCGCGCATCGGGGTTCCAGAAAAAGAACGTTCCGCACCGCAGCGATTAACTGTAAGCATTTCTTTTTGGCCATATCGCGAGCAACGGGATGTGGCGGACAAGATCGATAATACGGTCAATTATTCGACCGTTGCTGAGGAAACGAAGAATTTTGTGCGAGATCAATCGACAAATCTGATCGAGACACTCGCCGATCGGTTGGCAACGCACTTGCTGAAAACTTTCCGTATCCAAAAGGTCGTAGTGGAGCTGCGAAAATTTCCCTTGGAAGACGCCAAGCACGTCTCGGTAACCGTAACGCGAACTGCATCCGTCGCCTGAGAGCCCTCCACAATGCGAAGCTGTAGCCGGAATCGGTGATCCCGGCCCCGCAACGAAACCATGCGAAAAGGAAGATTCGATTTCGACGTCTTAATGCCGGGCTACACACATCTGCGATCGCGATGGCATCGCGCGTGACCTCGGTTTTTCGGGCGTGAGCCAAAATAGTGTCGATGCCGTCGGTGACCGGGATTTCGTGTGCGAATTTCTTTTTTGTCTGGCGATGATCGGCATGCATTTCTCCCGTCTCAGCGAGGACTTGATCATCTGGAGCACGACCGAATTCGGTTTTCTGGAATTTAGCGATTCGTTTTCCACGCACTCCAGTCTGATGCCGCAAAAGAAAAACCCGGACATGGCTGAATTGACACGCGGCAAGGCTGGCCGGCTTTATGGGAATCTCATGTCGATGCTGACGACGATGAAAGCGCTTCCTTCCTCTTACAATCGCGATATCCAGGAAGACAAGAAAGCGCTGTTCGATTCTGTCGATACAATTAAGAGCGCGTTGGGGGGTGTTTGCCGTCATGTTGCCCGACTTGACAGTCAACCGCAACCGCATGGAGAAAGCAGCGGTCGACCCAAGTCTTCTGGCGACCGATTTGGCTGAGTACCTCGTGCACTCCATAACGAAAAGCATCCCACTGGATCAAATCGGCGTGGCGGAAATGAAAAAGTTTTCGCCACACTTCGACGATGACGTAGCGAAGATTTCGATGTTCGCGGTTCGCTTGTGCGACGCCGCGCGATCGGCGCCCCGTCACCTGAGAACATCGCGGCACAGATCAAGCGCTGGAAAAAACTGCTCGCATAATTGTAGTGGCAGGCGCGCCTCCTGCATCACGAGAGGATCCGCAGCTGACACGCTCTACAGTTTTACCGCACAATCCAGCGATTGCCGCTGAGGACAGCGGCCTCTACAGTTGCCGGGTGAAAAATGACAGCTGGGAAACAGTTTCTAGCGAGCGCCATTTCGCCAATGCGCATCTTGAAGTTGTGACCGACCATGTGCGAACGCCCGCGCGTTCGCTGCCACGGGCATGGACAATTGTGCACCGGAAAGCAGCCGTGATCATTGCGCCAATGACGGCGAACGGCAAAATCGTTCTCATTCACCAGGAGCGCATTCCGATTCGCGCAGCAATTTGGGAAATGCCATCCGGCCAGATCGACGGCCCCGCCCAGGAAACCGTTGAGCAAGTCGCGCTACGCGAACTTCGCGAGGAAGCAGGCTATGAGCTTGCCAGGGATGGCGAACTCATCGCACTGGGCCATTACTTTACCTCTCCGGGTTTCACAGATGAACGCGGTTATTTCTTTTTGGCGCGCCCCGTACAGCAGTGCAAAGAGGCTTCGGCCGGAGACGAAGGAGAATCGATTCTCGATTGCCGCGAATTTAGCATGGAGGAAATTTGGCGAATGATCGCCGAGAACGAAATTCGCGATGCCAACACGCTAGGCATCTGGGCGCGGCTCTGGGCGCGTCACCTCCTTCCGGCTAAAGAGGGCTGACCGCTCGTGATTTGATTATTGGCGGTTGTTTCGGATTTCGATATTCGGATTTCAGATTTTGATCTGATGATGCTGAGAGACATTTTCAAATTTCGCGAACTGCCGGAGAGCGAAACCTCCAAACCGTTTCTGGAACACTTGGAAGACTTGCGATGGACCATTGTGAAGATCGCAATCACGCTCGCGGCAGCGATGATCATTTGCTTTGCATTTCGCTCGACACTTGTGCGAATATTGCAGGCGCCCCTCCGCGATGTCGGATCACAAATCGGAACGCTGAAGGCGCTCGGCATCACAGATTCTATCGTGATCTCGTTTCATCTTGCGTTTTACGCCGGCATCGTTCTCTCCTTTCCGCTGCTGCTTTATTTCGTAGCGGAGTTTGTGCTGCCTGCGCTCACAGCCGTAGAAAAACGCTTTTTGCTCCCAGCTATTGTAGTTAGCTTCGCGCTCTTCCTTCTCGGTGTGAGCGTTTGTTATTTTTGGTTGCTGCCGAAGACGATCCTCTTTTTCTTTCGCGACACCGAGTCACTCGGCTGGGCGCCTACGTGGACCGTGCAACAGTACTATTCCTTTGTGACGCGATTTACGATCGGCTTCGGGTTGGCTTTCGAACTGCCAGTGGTAGTGCTCGCGCTGGTTCGATTCGGATTGATTACTTACAGGTTCATGGCGCGCACAAGACCTTACGCCGTGGTGCTGATCTTTATTCTGGCGACCATCATCACGCCCACGCCAGACATTCTGACCTTGGTGGCGATGGCGCTCCCGATGTGTCTGCTTTATGAAAGCTGTATCTGGATTGCGTGGCTAATGGAGCGCCGCAGCTCTAGGTCGATCACCCAATAATCGCGCGTGGAGCATTCTGTTTACGAGTTTCTCTTCCGTGTATTTGCCTTTGTTCTCGGCGCGGCAGTCGGGTCGTTTTTGAATGTCTGCATATATCGCTGGCCTGCCGCTCTTTCCATTAACAAGCCGCGGCGCTCGTTTTGTCCGGCCTGCAAACAACCGATTCCCTGGCATCGGAATTTGCCGTTGGTCAGCTGGATTTTGCTGGGCGGGCGTTGTGCGAATTGCGGCGCGAAAATCGCCTTTCGTTATTTCGCGGTGGAATTGATCACTGCGCTGCTTTTCCTGGCGATTTGGCAAAACTTTCCGTGGCAGACGGCGATTGCGTACTGGATTTTCGCGTCACTTCTCATCGTTGGAACATTTATCGATCTCGAACATTTCATTATTCCAGATCGCGTAACCATCGGCGGGATTGTCGCCGGCGTCGTTTGCAGCGTGACGGTGCCAGCTTTAATGGAGACGGATTCGCGGATTGCCGCATGCGTTCGTTCCCTTCTCGCTGCTACGCTGGGTTATGCAATTTTGTTGATTGTTCTTGAAGTTGGCAAAATCGCTTTTGGAAGAAAACGGATTGAATTCGACGCTCCGACACCGTTTACCTGGACGAAACGCGGAGATGACGCCGATCTTGTGGTAGGCCCCGAAGAAAGTTTGTGGAGCGACTATTTTGCACGGGAAAAAGACCGATTATTGCTTGAGTGCAACGAGGCCAGGATCGACCACGACACATATTCGGACGTGACGCTGGACTTTCGATACGATCGCGTCACGGCGAAAGGGCACGTGATGATGCTCGATGATGTGACGCAGATTTCCGGCGTAGCCCGTGAACTCGTCATTCCTCGCGAGGCGATGGGCCGCGGCGATTTGAAATTTCTCGCTGCCATTGGCGCGTTTCTTGGGTGGCGCGCAGTGCTGTTTAGTCTTTTCGCGGGATCGCTTCTCGGTTCGATTGTTGGCCTGATCACGCTGGTCGTGGGAAAGCGAGTCTGGTCAGCCAAGCTGCCGTTTGGGCCTTACCTCGCATTTGGTGCGCTAAGCTGGATGTTCTTTGGCGATATTTTTCTGAATTGGTACGCAAGATTGCTGAGTCCCTAAGTCGCGTCTCTCAATGATCTTCACAAACGCGCGCTTGATTTTGCCAGATGGAATTCGCGATGGCCTTGAGCTCGTTGTTGAAAAGGGAAAAATCGCTGCGATCGGTGAGCTCACTCACAAACATGGGAATGAGATTGTTGATCTTAGTGGAAACTATCTCGCGCCCGGCTTTATCGATCTTCACGTGCACGGCGCGCTGGGCCACGACACCATGGAAGCCTGTGCGGAAGCGTTTCGAACCAGCTGCGACTATCATGCCAGCGGCGGAACGACTTCGCTTTTGCTGACAACGGCGACTGCGCCGCTCGATAGTATTACTGATGTTCTAAGTGTCGTCCGCGATTGTCGCCGCTCGAAACAGCTTGTCGGCGTTCACGTAGAAGGCCCATTCATTTCAAAAGCCAAATGCGGCGCGCAGCGCGCCGAATTTATCCAAAGCCCGTCTCGAGCTTCAGTCCGGCAACTGCTCGACTACGCGGACGTGATCAAGCGAATCACGATAGCGCCCGAGCTGCATGGAGCGCTTGAGGCGATCGAGAATTTTTGCGCACACGGGATCGGCGTCAGCGGAGGCCACAGCGATGCATGGGACGAAGAGGCGCGAGAAGGTTTCGCACGTGGCATGCGCAGCGTCACCCACACTTTCAACTGCATGTCGAGCGCGCGTCGCCGTGGCATTTATCGCGTTGGCGGTTTGTTGGAGTTTGCCTTAAGCGAACCGCAGATCAGTTGCGAACTAATCGCCGACGGTCACCACGTTTCCGCAACGTTGATGAAAATGTTGTATCGCGCGAAGGGCGCTGGCGGGATTTGTCTTGTAACTGATGCGACCGCCGGCGCTGGGTTGCCGAATGGATCGCAGTTCGCACTTTTTGGAAGGGATTGCGTTGTGCAGGATAGCGTCTTGTTACTTGCAGACCGCTCGGCGCTTGCAGGTAGCTCTTCGCGCATGATCGATCTTGTGCGCACGATGGTGATGCAAGTAAACGTTCCGCTGCACGAAGCCGTCATGATGGCAACGGAAAATCCCGCGCGTGCTGTTGGCCTTGAAACTAAAGGGCGCCTGGAGGTTGGGGCGGATGCGGATTTGGTCGTTCTGTCGCCAGAATTGGAAGTGCTGCGAACATTGAGTAGCGGTGAGGAAGTTTTCTCTCACTAAGACCGCGGCTTCAGTCCACCAATTATTCGTGGTTAAGAGGACTATAGCGACAGCAAAAACTGGGCAATGTCGAGCGCGGCTCGCGGGCGGCTGAGCTTGCT
>JBKPGQ010000371.1:0-5359 GCA_046729455.1 Verrucomicrobiota bacterium | reverse complement strand
AAGCCAGGACTAACCAGCCGTTCACCGAGACAATCTGATTTTCAAAAACCAGCAGTTGCTGCTTGCGCTTCTGATCGAGGTCCGCGCGGCGCGTCGTCTTCAGCTCCGCGTCGTAGGTCGCGACCTTCTTCAGGAAGGAGGTGGTATCAAGTTGCTCGACGTTGAGTGGCAGACTGCCAGGGGCATTTCGGTTTTTCATCAGGTTCCGTTCCCGTTCGTCGGCCAGAGTCGCGGTCCCTGCGGGTTTGTTGAGACAAAACCAGTGGCTCACATCGAGATCTCGAAATTCGGTATCGTACGCGAAGACGCGTTCGCGACTTACGAGCGCAGCCAAGACGATTATTACTAAACGAATCGTTGCCCAGTTCACACTTCACCTCTTTGGCGAAGGCGTAGTTTCAAATATATCAGCGGCTACACGGAATCGTTGTTACAATGTGGTGACGATTGCTGTCCGAAATTGAAGGCCGCGCTGCAAGTTTTTGCAGGCGACACGCCTACCTCTACGGTTTTGCCGATAGTAATGGACAGTTCGGCGGAACAATCAGCCGAATCGCTTTCGTTACTGCTTCATATCGAACGCTTGAAAACCGTACAGGTTCGCCGTCCAAGTTGACCGGAATGGTTTCTTCGGGATACACCTCGGCCCAGGGGGTTTGCCAGTAGGAGATATACTCGCCATCTGGCGAAAGCTCTTGCAACTCTCGCGCGGCGGTGAGTAACGCGGTCGCGGGGATCTGACGAACAACAAGCACATCGAGCAACCCGTCATCGATGCGCGCGCGCGGAGCGACCTGGACGCCGCCACCCGTCTGAGGCCCATTACCGACGATCGCCACCGGGCCGCTGCCAGTGACTTCGCGATCCGGCAAGATGAGCTTTCCCTGATAATGGTGAACGTTCATCGCCAGAATTGCCCCCATGACGGTGTACGCGGCGTGGCCCAGCAGGCGTTTGAGTTCAGGCGGAGTGGTCGCTGTTACCTGGGCGCCGAAGCCAGCGCTAGCTGCGTTTAGGAACCAGTGCTCATTGGCCTTGCCGATGTCGATTGGTAACGCCTGGCCTTTCAGACAAAGCGCCAGCGCCTCTTCCGGGTCACGCGGAATGCCGCATCCCGTCGCGAAGTCATTCGCGGTCCCTAGTGGGACCACTCCCAACGCAGGCCTTGCGGCCTTGGAGAGATCCATCAAACCGTTAACCACCTCGTTCAGTGTACCGTCCCCACCGGCGGCAATCAGCAAATCCGCTTCGCCTGCTTCCGCCGCAAACCGCCTCGCGTCTTCTTTTTCCTGAGTTACTCGGACTTTGATGTTATGCCCGGCCGTTCGTTGCCGGCCAACTGCGTTCCGCAGCAGGTCATTGCCGGCCACTTTGCCGTTGAGAATCAGTTGAACTTTTCTACTTAGCGTCTTGGTAGCCATCTCGCGGTTCGAATTGTTAACCTCAATTTTGTAGTCGGAGATATCTGGTCGTGAAACGCCAAACGTGTGTGGACGGGCGAGCAATCGAAACAAGTGCTCTGGCTAATTGAAAAGTCCGCTGCATGGTGATTTACGAGCGAAAACCACAAGAAGCCTAATACTTCTGCATGTCCAGACATCGTCACTCGTTTCTTTACCGCCATTCGCTGAGCATGGTTGCGGTCGGGCTCCTCATCGTTTGGATCGTCGGGTATCGAATGCTCGATCCAAAAACCCATCTGGGCGCATTTTTTGGCAATGCCATTGCTGATTGGAGCGGCTCGGTCGTCATCATTCTGGGAACGAAATTTCTGTATGAGGTCGGGTCGGCCGAAAGCCGGCCGGTCAAAGGAAAAAAACGCTCCGCGTTGCTCGATTTTCTGTATCGGCATTCGCTTTTGATATTCATCGTGATCACCGGGATTGGCTGGGCCTTCCTGTTTGCGTCGATGAATGCTGAGAGCAAATGGGGCCAGGTAGTCGGCAACATCGTCTCCGAATGGGTTCAGATGGCGGGCCTGGTCTTTCTCACCAAGCGTCTGATCGAAATCGGGCCTAAAGAAAGCCGCCGCTAATGCTGCCGCGATGAGCAGGGCTTTGGAGCCGCAGCCAACCGCAGCTCCGAAAGCGTTCGGCTTACGATAGCCGCATGAGAAGAATTTCGGATTTCTGATGCTATTCAAGAATGTTGCTCCAAAGAACCTTCACGCGGTAACATCGGCGAAACCCATGCTACGAAATCTATGAATTACAACATCGCAACAATCCTCGCCGTCATCGCGATTCTCTTCGTCCTGCTCACTTACCTCACCGGCGCGCCACTGGTGCCGGTCGCAGTCATCCTGCTCGGGCTGGCGATCATTTTCGGGGGGAGCACATTCCGCCGGGTTTAGCGCCGCGTTGTCAAATCACCCGCGCAATTGTGAGCAGCCGGTCGGTGAGAGCTTCAATACCGCCGGTGCTCTATCAACTGTCGCACCAGTCCGGCTTTGACAAGACAAAGGCCGCAGTCAGTGACAGCTCCGAAGTCTTGCGCGCGAGCAGGCGGGCTACAGCAGAAGATGCGTTCATGTTGTACCACGCTCCTGCGGGGGTTTTCCGCTATCGTTGCTCGTAATTCCTATCCGAGTTACAGCGTCAGGTGCGTCGTAAGCGGCAACGGCTCCGATTAGCCAAACCGGAATTCCACCATAGCGTTTACGTCGTTCTACTCTCGAAAGCTGCGCTAAAGGATCGGTCGATCTTGCGGCGCAATCCAGCGCGCGACCCATCTAAACCGGCCATCTACGTTGGAATGACCGGATTGCCGGTCGATCATCGATTTGAAAATCACAAGAACGGGTACAAATCGGCCCGACTGGTCAGGAAATATGGTGTTCGATTGTTGCCGGAGCTGTTCGAGCATCTGAACCCGATGCCATACGAACATGCCGTTCAAATGGAAAAAGATCTGGCCGACGACCTGCGTGCGAAGGGTTACGCCGTTTGCGGCGGAACGTGAGGAGATTACGAGTCGGGCGTCGCGGTTAATTGGCGACCACTAGTTTTCGAATCAGCGCCGGTAATTCTTTCAAACTATTAAGAACGTCGTCGGCTTTCTTTTTGTATTTGGCAGGATCGACAAACCGCCGATCGGGAATCGCAACGACGCGGATGTTCGCCGCTTTGGCGGCGGCGACGCCGGGAAGCGCGTCTTCAACCACGAGACATCCGTCGGCGGGAATTCCAAGGTGCTCCACCGCGCATAGGTAGATGTCGGGCGCGGGTTTGCCGTGTTCGACTTCTTCGCCAGTAACAATGACCTCGAAGAATCTTGTAAGTTGATGTCGATCTAAGAATGGTCGCGCCGACGCACTAACCGAACTCGTGGCGACGGCGAGGTGTAGTTTCATCAGTCGCAGTTCTTCCAACACTTCTTTGACGTTAGGAAACAAGCCGACCCGATTGGCAAAGAACTCCGTCGCGATCTCGCCGCGACGCCGCATCATTTCCTCAGTGGGCACGGATAGGCCAAATGCCTTCTTGTAAAACTCAACTGCGAGCCGGTAGCTCACCCCGACCACGTTCTGATGATGTTCGCCGCGATAAGTCACGCCGTACTCGGCGAGTAACTCTGCGTCGATTTCACACCACCGCGGCTCGGAGTCGGCGAGCACGCCGTCGAGATCGAAGATTACAGCGGATAGCATGACAGAAGTTGAGACCTTGAGCCGAAGTCAGAAGGAAGCAAACGTCGAACTCCCAACGCCGAACGCTCAACTCTGAATTCAGCAGTTGGAACACAAAGCGGGTTTCGGATTTGTGCGGCTATTCATGCATTGCGCCTTTCGGATTCGCAGAAGAAAGTGGCGGCTTATGCGATCGATTCGAAATTTAATCGTAATCGGTTTGGCGCTTGGAATTGGGCAGGCATACGCGCGAGAATTCGATTCGATTCTGCGCTGGCGGAATATCGGACCTTATCGCGGCGGGCGGACGCGCGCGATCTGCGGTGCGCCGTCCCAGCCGAATGTTTTCTACATGGCGCCGGTAAACGGCGGCGTTTTCAAATCGACCGACTACGGTCGTACGTGGCAGCCGATCTTTGATGATCAGCCGACCGCATCAGTGGGTGCGATCGCGGTTTCAGGTTCAAATCCGAACGTCGTTTACGTTGGTAGCGGCGAAGGACTGCATCGGCCTGATCTTTCGGTCGGCGACGGCATTTACAAATCGACTGACGCTGGAAAGACGTGGACGCATCTCGGATTGCGCGACGGTCAACAGATTCCGCAGTTGGCTGTCGATCCGAAAAATCCGGACCGCATCTTTGTTGCCGTAGCCGGTCATCCCTACGGGCCTAACGAAGAACGCGGCGTTTACCGATCGCTCGATGGAGGAAAAACATTCGAAAGAGTTCTTTATCGCAATGAGAACGTTGGCGCGAGCGATGTGCAGATCGATCCAAGCAATCCACAGGTTGTTTACGCGGCGCTGTGGGAATCGCGCGAAGGACCGTGGGAAAACGGAGTGTTCAACGGAGACGGTGGCGGCATTTTTAAATCCTCCGACGGCGGCAAAACGTGGCGACAATTAAGCAAAGGGCTGCCGAATAACATCGTGCAGTCCAACATCGCGATTGCGCCAAGCGCCCCGAAAACATTGTTCGCTGCGGTCCGGACAAAGACGATCGCCAAACTTTATCGCTCGGACGATGGCGGCGAATCCTGGAGTGGGACGACTGATGATCCGCGGCCGGGACTTGGAATCGGCGGCGGCGATCTTCCGGTGGTAGGATTTGATCCGAAAAATCCGCAGATCGTGTACTCGGCGAGTATCGTTTGTTGGAAATCGACTGATGGCGGCAAAACGTGGGACGGATGGCGCGGCGCACCAGGCGGCGACGATTATCAAAATATTTGGATCAATCCGAATAATCCGGACATCATTCTTCTCGGTTCCGACCAGGGCGCGATCGTCACTGTGAACGGCGGCAAGAGTTGGAGCTCGTGGTATAACCAGCCGACGGCGCAGTTGTATCATGTTAGCGCGGACAACACGTTTCCGTATCGGCTTTACAGCGGCCAACAGGAAAGCGGTTCGGTCGGGATTAAAAGCCGCGGCGACGAAGGCGAGATCACGTTCCGCGATTGGCAGCCGGTCGCGGCAGAGGAATACGGTTATGTCGTTGTCGATCCGCTCGAACCAAACATTATCATCGGCGGTAAGCTGACGCGATTCGATCGACGCACCGGCCAGGCGCAAAACATACTGCCGGTGCCGATGCAAACAGAAGACTTCCGGATGTTGCGAACCGAACCGGTTGTCTTTTCGCCGCTCGATCCGCGTTTGCTCTTCTTCGCGGGAAACACGCTTTGGCAAACACGCGATCGTGGCGACCACTGGGAAAAGATCAGTCC
>JBKPGQ010000370.1:0-4404 GCA_046729455.1 Verrucomicrobiota bacterium | reverse complement strand
TCGGCTGAGGACAGCAGACATTACAGCCGCCGAAAGCCTTCAGGGTTGTGAAAGCACGCGCGTAATTTGATTTCCTTGTGGCGCGCAATCCATAAGATCGATAACTGCTGTGAGTAGAACGAAGGCAATTTTCGCTGGGCTACTTGCCGGGTTGCTCGCCGGAGTCGCGATGACGGCGGCGATGCTGTTGCTCGCCGTGCTTGGCTTCGCCACACCGCTCGTGATCATTGGCGATCGCCTCTCGGTTTTCATCCCGCCTGGTCCTTTCCTTTCCTTGATGGGCAAGGTCGGCGGTTACAATCATCTTAAGCAACTCGGCGTTGGATCGACGATAGCTGGTCAACTCGTTGTTGGCGCAATTGCCGGAGCGATCTTCGGATTGTTCTCACGCCGCAATCCTGCGCGAATGTCAGCGCTTTGGACCATGTCGATATTCGTTTTGCTGCCGATCGTTGTGCTTGCGATCGCGCTTTGGCCGGTTCTGGGCACGAGTTACATTGGCCTGCCCATTGGCGCCGCGCGTCTGGTCACGCTAGTCGGTTTCGCGCTGTGTGTTTTTGTGTTCGAACGAACGCTCGTGGCTAGTTTTCGATTTCTCACGCAACAAAGAATCGGAAAGGCGGATTACGAATTCAGTCCTGCGATTGGCCGACGCGCATTTGTGTTGGGCGCAGTTGGCGTCGCAGTAGCCGGAGGCGGCGTTGCGCTGGCTCGCCGACTTTATCGTGCCGCAACATTCAGCTACGACGGCACGCAGTACAAAGGGCGTATCGTCCAGCCGATAACGCCCAACGAATTGTTTTATTGCGTGACAAAGAACGTGGTCGACCCCCGGGTGGATGTCGATCTTTGGCATCTTGAGGTAGGGGGACTTGTGAAGAATACAGCCACGTGGCGTTTCGACGATCTAATGGGATTCGAAACGAAGGAGCAGGAAACAACGCTAATGTGTATCAGCAATAGTTTGGACGCGGGACTGATCAGCAACGCTGTCTGGAAAGGTTTTCCGTTGCGGGATGTTCTCGACCGGGCAGTGCCGCTGTCCAGCGCCGCGCGGGTACGCTTTCACAGTGTCGATAATTACACTGATACAATTCCGCTCGATAAGGCGCTGCAACCAACCACCCTGCTTGCTTATGAAATGAACGGCGCGGAGTTGCCGGATCGCCACGGTTACCCGTTGCGTCTCATCGTTCCGGGGTACTTCGGCGAAAAACATGTGAAATGGCTCACTCGAGTCGAAGTGACCGACGCGAACGCGAAAGGATTTTACGAGGCGCAAGGCTGGGGCCCCGATTTTATCACGCCGACAAGATCGAGAATCGACGCGCCGGATCCCTGGTCGTCGTTTTCCTTGAGCAAACTGAACGGGCCGATTGAAGTGAAGGGGATTGCTTACGGTGGCGACCGCGGTATCTCGCGCGTGGAATTTAGCAGCGACGGCGGCAAATCGTGGCGCGACGCTGAGATCTATTATTCCGGCGGCAATCTGGCATGGTCGCTCTGGAAAACCGAATGGATGCCAGATGCAGCAGGTGATTACACGCTAGTCGTCCGGGCCACCGACAGCGAAGGCGATGTGCAGGAATGGCAAGAAGATAGAGGCCCATTTTCCGGCGTAGCTGGCTTGCATGAGATTGGTGTCCAGGTGACGGCCTAGCTGGTTTGCCTCCACGCATCTGACGTGAAAGGCGGCTTGACGACGCGACGCGAAGTCGGGCCCGCAACTTGCGCGGTGTGCTAGATTTTATCGATGGAAAGACTGATCATTATTGGAAGCGGCTGCGCCGGATTGACGGCAGCAATTTACGCAGCTCGGGCGAATCTGAGTCCTTTGGTGCTGGAAGGGCGCCAGCCGGGCGGACAACTTTCAACCACTACGCTCGTCGAAAATTACCCCGGTTTCCCGGAAGGAATCGATGGACCGCAGCTTGTACTGAACATGCACAAACAGGCCGAAAAATTTGGTGCTCGATTTTCATACGCCGAGGCGACCGATTTCGATGCCAGCAACCGGCATATTCGGATCAAAGCCGATGATGAGTGGTTAGACACTGAAGCGCTTATCATCGCCAGTGGAGCCTCGGCGCGATATTTGGGACTCGAAGACGAACAGAAACTAATCGGTCACGGATTGACTTCGTGCGCCACATGCGATGGCGCATTCTACAAGAACGTGCCGGTTTGCGTCGTCGGTGGAGGCGATTCTGCGGCGGAGGAATCTTTATTCCTCACGCGTTTCGCTTCAAAGGTCTATTTGATTCATCGACGCGACAGGATGCGAGCTTCCAAAATCATGCAGGACCGCGTATTTGCGAATAAGAAGATCGAACCGATCTGGGACACCGTCGTTGCCGAATATATCCCCGACGAAAAAGGCGAAATGCGTGCCGTGCGCTTGCGCAATGTGAAGACGAATGAAGAGCAGGAATTAGCTGTGGCGTGTGTATTTGTGGCAATTGGTCATGACCCCAACACCAGGGCGTATCGGGGCAAGCTCGACATGGATGGGGACGGCTATTTGATCACCAAGAACCTGGTCGAGAGCAGGCACCCGGGTGTGTTTGTCGCGGGCGACGTCGCCGATCGCGTTTACAAGCAGGCCGTGACGGCGGCCGGCTCAGGCTGCGCGGCCGCTATGGACGCGGAAAAATACCTGAGCGAGCTGGAAGCACCCTCTTGATTGCACGTCGCGCAATCGTCCCCTTGTTCTTGTTATTCCGAGTGGAGTCGAGATGCTTCTACTTCGCTCAACGTGACAAAAACGTGAAAATCTGCGACCTGACCCAGTTCTACTCTCCACTAAGCGGGGGAGTGAAGCGGTACGTGCACGAGAAAATTGCGTACATCAGCAATTGTTCGCCTGACGACACGCATGTTCTCATCGTCCCTGGCCCGAAAACTGAGGTGACAACAAATGCGCGGTCCCGAGTCTATTCGATTCGCTCGCCGCTGGTATCGAGGAGCTCGCGGTACCGCGCGCTGTTAAATCTCCGCGCGATTGAAGAGATCCTGGAACGCGAGCGCCCCGATCTAATCGAATCAAGCGATCCGTATCAGATCGGATGGAAAGCGATTGCCCTCGGCCGCGCGCTGAGAGTTCCGGTCGTTGGTTTTTATCACTCCCATTTCCCGGAAGCGTATCTCCGCGGGAGCACGAAATTTCTGGGCAAACGCGGCACGCAGCGAGCCATGAAATTGACGCGCGCTTATGTGCGCAAACTCTACAATCGCTTTCAAGCCACCCTGGTGCCATCCGAAACGCTAGGCGGCCTGCTGTCCGAATGGGGCGTGCGCAATGTGCGTTCCGTGCGGCTCGGAGTGAACACTGGCGTTTTCAAGCCTCTGCCGGATGACAGAGTTGCGACTCGCGAGTCGTTAGGCGTTGGCCGGGGGCAGACGTTGCTTTTCTACGCGGGACGATTGGCCAAGGAAAAAAACACACAAACATTGTTTCGAGCTTTCGAGCTTCTGCACCAGCGGGGGCACAACAAGTTTCGCCTCTTGGTGATCGGCGACGGACCGCAGCGGAGCAAAGTACAAAAGTTGCAACGCCGCATCGGAAACATCTCATGGATTTCTTACTGCGCAGACTCTGTCGATCTGGCCCGTTATTATCGAGCTGCTGATCTCTTTGTTCATCCAGGCGTCCAGGAGACGTTTGGACTTGTGGCGCTGGAAAGTCAGGCGTGCGGCACACCTGTCGTAGGAATACGCGGAAGTTACATGGATCGGATTATTTGTCACGACCAGACATCGTGGGCGCAGGAGAACAGCCCGGAAGCGCTGGCCGATGCAATCGAAGATTTCAGCGCTAAAAAACTATCAACCCTGGGAAGGACGGCCGCTGGGGCGACGGAAAGCCTGTATAGCTGGCCGCGCGTGTTTGAGGAACTGTTTTGCATTTATCGCGAGGTTCGCGCAAACTACCGCCGATTTTAGATGGCGGACGACGACCACAAGCCGTTCCTTATTCGTAGCTATCGCAGATCGGACCGCGAAGGGGTAAGAAAGCTCTGCTGCGATACCGGATTTCTCGGCGACCCAATCGATCCCGTATATGAGGATCGAGAGTTGTTCGCTGATTTTCTCACCACCTATTACACCGATCACGAACCGGAGTCCTGTTTTCTTCTGGAGGTTGAGGGCGAAATTCGAGGTTACCTTCTGGGTTCACGCAAGCCTCTGCAAAACCAGCTCTACGCGCTTTATCAAAACGTCTGGCTCTTTTTCCGCGCGCTAACGCGCTACTTTCGCTACAACGAGCGCTCGCGCCGATTTATTCGGTGGATTTTGGTACATGGTTGGCGCGAGGTGCCGGCGGCGCCGCGACGGACACCACATTTTCATATCAACCTGCTGCCAGACGCCCGCAAAGTCTCGACGACGCGCGCCCTGATGAGC
>JBKPGQ010000369.1:0-1391 GCA_046729455.1 Verrucomicrobiota bacterium | reverse complement strand
GCGAAAATCCGTCTGCTCCCTTGAAAGCCTACGTGGAAATCGTCGAGCACGTTCGGCGGAGCATTCGTTGATCTGCGGAATGGCCGCGCCTAAATGGAGGTCGCGATTTTGTACGGGGAATTCAGGAAAACGTGCGATAGTAACGTATGTTGCATTCGCCCTTGATACACGCCGCTGGACGCACCGACTCGATCCAAAGTGATCCGACAGTGCAAAAACTGCGGGTCCGACCAACACAGCCCGGATTTGATTTAGGGGAGCGACCTTTCTTTCAACCTACGGACGAGAAGTCCGACGCCGAAGCGTTGCGCGACTGGGAAAGCGAAGGTGGGCGCTCCTAGCTATCTGCTATTCCTTTGACTTATTGCGATCCGGTGCGCCTTACCAAGCGTTGAATGTTTTGCGAAAATGGAATCGGATCTCTTTGGCGACGCTGAGTTCCCAATCAAATGCCAAGCTTGCGGCAACGCGACGCAGATTAAAGTTTCCGATCTCGAGAATAATCCGGAAGTCGTATGTCCGAGATGTGGATTGACCACAAACATCGAGGCTGATGAATTGAAAAAAATGCGAGAAACTATTAATCAAGCGGCCGAGAAATTTAAAGATGCGCTTCGGCGTCGCAGTAAATGACGTTTTTGGTTCTTCCTGTGCAGTTACCACTCTATGAAAGCGGAAACCCGATTCTCCTAACGCCCTTCGTGGGGCAGACGGCCTTCGTCGCAGTGCTCGCCGCCATGATTGTGAACATTTCCTGGCGACGGAAGAAAAACCGGCGTTTACGCTTTTCCAAAAAGCAACGGGAATCAAGCAGTCTAAGACGCGCCGCTCGGCTCAACGCCATTCTCGCTCAGGTCGCGGAAGATAAAGTATTCTGACGTTCCGAAGCTCCAGGCAGGAACGACGATCGACTTGAACATGCTGAAAAATCTTGGCAAGTGAATACAAAGTTTGGATAAATGGGCCGACGAAAGTTTAAGCTAACCGAAGGAAACATCTATTATGCTGTGGACAATAATTGTAATACTAGTCGTGCTCTGGCTTCTGGGCTTTATCGGCCACATTGGCGGCGGCCTGATTCATCTTCTGCTCGTTATTGCCGTCGTTGTGCTTGTTATTCAGCTCATTCAAGGCAGACGGCTCTGACCGACTCCGTTTTCGCCCGGTAGTGTCAACAAGCCGTGCGTCCTCACAATCGGTTTGCACACGCTCAATGCGATCATGCACAGCTTAAGAAGCGATCTTACGATGAAAAATCGTCACGGCATTTGCGGCTATCAGTTGGTTACGTGCTTCCCAGCAGAGTTTCCAAAAAGACCTGAAACTGACCCACTACCGAGCCGCCGCATCCAGTTTGAATCGAATTTCTAACCAGTAAGGAGCAATGGCCC
>JBKPGQ010000368.1:0-9540 GCA_046729455.1 Verrucomicrobiota bacterium | reverse complement strand
GCTGTGTTAATGGCTTGGTACGGCGTGAACTTTGTGCTGGGCAAGGGTCTGCATAGCTATGGCTTCGGCATCGGTGGGGAGACTTACGTGGCGATATTCGTCGTTCTCGATCTTTTGTTCGTGATGTTTGCGATTTGGCGATATCGAAAGAGCGCAAGCGGGGCCGTTGCGCCGGGCGAGATTCGAGCCGAGCGTGCGGCAGTTTAGCTGTTGCGGGGATCGTTGATCCCGGTGGATGAAATTATCGATCGCGGTCACATCTCGCGTCCACAAATTAGATCGCGCGGTTTGACCAGATTCGATAATCTCCGTCTATCCGTTAGAAATCATCAGAACGCAGAAAGGAAAAGCCATGCCCCTCACTCGCCGCAATTTTCTCATCAGTGGTTCGCTGTCGCTCGCTGCCGGAGCGTTTTCACCCCTTGTTGCCCGGGCTGAGAAGACGAAGCCGAGTACGCCTGCCGACTTCAAGGATTGGGAGTCAGTGCGCCGGGAGTTCGACCTGGCTCCTGATTACATTCATCTCGCCTTGTTCTTTTTAGCGTCTCACCCGCGGCCGGTGCGACAGGCGATTGATCAGTACCGGGAAAAAATAGATGCAAATCCGTTCATTGTCATTGATAGCGCGATTTTCGAACCGACTGACGAGAACATCCCGTCGCAGGTTTGCCGGGCCATCGCCAGCTATATCGGTGGCGATCCGCAGGACATCGCGCTGACCCAAAACACCACAACTGGTCTCGCTCTTCTTTACCACGGACTGCCGTTGCGCGAAGGCGATGAGATCCTCACGACTACGCACGATCACTACGTGCACCACGAATCCATTCGACTAGCCACCGGGCGTTGCGGCGCGACTTGGCGCAAGATCCCGCTTTTCGATTCCTACAACTCGATTTCGCCGGATGAAATCGCGCAACGCGTTCGCAAAGCAATCGGACCAAAAACGCGCGCTGTGGGCGTGACATGGGTGCACTCCAGCAGCGGCGTGCGCCTTCCGATCGCGCGTATCGCCGAAAGCATTGCGGACGCGAATCGCGGTCGGGAAGAGAACGATCGGGTGTTGCTGATCGTCGACGGCGTGCATGGGTTGGGCGTGGAAGATCCTAATATCACTGCCCTGGGATGCGACGCGTTTGCGGCCGGCACGCATAAATGGATGTTCGGGCCTCGCGGCACGGGGTTCGTTTGGGCCAAGCCCGCGGTTTGGCAGAAAATGCGTCCAGTGATTCCGAGCTTCTTTTCGCTTGAACCTTTCGAAGCGTGGGAACAGGAACATGCCCCGCAGACTCCGGCGCGTGCGGCCTGGTTTTCTCCGGGCGGCTTTCAGGCTTTCGAACATTATTTTGCGTTGCCAGCGGCCGTTCGTTTTCATCAAAACATCGGGCCCGCTCGAATCACGGCGCGCATACACGAATTAAATGGTCAAATAAAGGAAGGACTTGCCCGGATGCCGAACATTCAGCTCTATACGCCGCGTAACGAGAACCTTTCAGCCGGGATGGTTTGCTTCGATGTAAAGGGAATGAAGCCCGAGCAAGTGGTGAAGCGGCTCCTCGATCAACGCGTTGTCGCTTCAACCACTCCTTATCGCTTGTCGTATGCGCGCTTGGCGTGCAGCGTCGTCAATACTCCACAAGAAGTAGACACTGTGCTTCGCGCAATCCGGCAACTAACTTAGAAACGGCGGGGCGCCGCCCCCGGCTACAGTGTCGCCGTCAGCGCTTCGATAAATTCGCGCGGAGTTTGAGTGTGCAGCAACGCCGGTCGTATCGCGTCATCTCTCACCAGCCGGACGAGCGTGCCAACGCAAATCAGATAATCATTCACTAAGCGTTCTGGAACGCCGATCACAAAAATCAATTGAGCGCGTACTCCGTTGTGGCCGAACGGTATCCCGGCGTGGCTGCGACCAATGCCAACGACTATTTCATCAACCAAGTCCGTCCGCGCATGGGGGAATGCCACGCCGTTTTCGACGACACTGGGGTGCGCCTCCTCGCGCGCGAGCACTTTTTCAAAGAACGCTTTCGGGTTCTCGATCTTCCCATTCTGCGCCAGTAACTCGATAATCTCGCGCAGCGCGTTCCGCACTTTCCTGGAGCGCAACCCCAGGATCACCTGTTTTTCGTCGAGCAGATCGGTCAGCGTGATAGCCATTGAGAGCAGAGAGATTTATTGGATTATCCGGCAAAGCCAGTTATCCAGTTAAATACGCAACCGTGGCAACTGAAAACACAGCATTAGCAGAAACCGAGGAGAGGACCGTATCCTTCCAGCGGAGCATTTACGACCCGGGCTATGTCAATGCGATGTCGCATTTTTATCGCGGCGAGATGGGACGCATCATGGTCTGGCGGCAACGGTTGGATGTCACTTCAAACTGGGCGATCACCAGTAGCACCGCCATTATCACCATCGCATTTTCCACGCGTGAAGTGCCTCACATTATTTTCTTTTTCAACCTCGCCATCGTGTGGGTATTGCTCTGGATCGAAGCGCGTCGTTACCGGTTTTACGATGCCTTTCGCGCGCGCGTCCGAATGCTCGAAGCGCACTTCCTTGTTCCAATGGTGATGGAAAACCGCGAGATGCTCCAGGGCGAATGGAAAAAGCTCGTCTGCGAAGATTTGATATTGCCCTGCTTCAAGATCAGCAAGCTGGAAGCAGTGGGGCGACGCCTGAAACGCAATTATATTTTTATTTTCATTCTGATCCTGATGGCCTGGCTAACGAAAATATTTTTGCATGCCACCGCGCCAATTAACGATGTGGTCTCGTTTTACCATGCGCTGCGCATCGGGCATATACCGTCATGGCTCGTGGCTTTGATTTTTGCCGGCACGTTTGTCACGGTGATTTCGATCACGATTTACGTCAGCAAGAGATCTTCCGGCGAAATCTCCGAGTTTGGCACGCACCGTTCGCTCTGGCGGATCTAAGATCGGTGATCTGTAATCAGTGATCGGTGAACAGCAAATACCTGCGAAAACGCGATGTCTAATCACCGATCACAGATCACCGATCACTTTGCAAAGCTTTGCGAAATTGTCGCAAAGCTTCGCGCTCCCGGCGGGTGCCCTTGGGATCGGGAGCAAACCCATGAATCGTTGTTTCCCGCCTTGATCGAAGAGGCGTACGAAGTGGCCGGAGCGGTGCGTGCCAACGATACCGCAAATTTTCGCGAAGAACTGGGCGATCTGCTGCTGCTGATCGTGATGCATGCCGAAATCGCGCACGAATCCGGCCGCTTCGACATCAACGGCGTGCTCAAGGACGTAACGGAGAAACTGATCCGACGTCATCCACATGTCTTCGGCGACAGCGACGCGCGCGACAGCGGCGCGGTGCTAAAACAATGGGACTCGATCAAGCGAGCTGAAAAAAAAGGTAAACCTAGTCGCCACACCCACGATGCAGCCGGGCATTATCTCGATGATTTGCCGGTGGCGCTTCCTGCCCTGATGCGCGCGCAAAAAGCGCAGTCGAAGGTTGCCCGTGTCAATTTCGACTGGACCGAGGTGCGCCACGTAATCGCAAAGGTTGAAGAAGAAATTCAGGAATTAAAACACGCCGTCCTGGAGCAAGATCGCAAATCGATCGAGGACGAAGTGAGCGATTTGCTCTTCGCAGTCGTCAATCTCGCACGGAAATGCAAACTCGACGCGGAAACCGCGCTGCAAGGCGCGACTGACAAATTTGTGACGCGATTCAATCGATTGGAGGACGAATTGACCGCGCGCGGAAAAAAATTGGGCGCCGTCGATCTTGCGGAGATGGATGCAATTTGGAATGAGATTAAGAAAGGTGCTGGACGCTAGACGCTGGATCCTGGATTGCTTTCCGTTCGTCCAGTAGTGAGAATCTGGCAGCGAGTATCTGAAACGAAGCGTGTTTGCGTCTCACGTTGGTTCGGCGATATTCCCCGCCCCGATGAATCTTCTGATCAATTTGCTGTCTGTGTTTTTTGTTCTGGTGGCACTGCTCATGGTGCTCGTGATCTTAATGCAACGCCCAAAGAGCGAAGGCTTGGGCGCCGCATTTGGCGGAGGGGTCACGGAAAACATTTTCGGCGCGCAAACGACGAACGTTCTTGTGAAGTTCACGACTTGGCTGGCTGGCATTTTCTTCGTGCTCACATTTGGGTTGTCGGTTTTGTATGCGCATCGGGGTACCGGCGGGGAGAGCGCGTTCCGGCGCGAGCTGATGAAACAGCAAACTGCTCCGGTAACTTCTCCCGCCCCGGCAACACCCCAGGCTTCGCCCGTTTCTTCTCCAGCGAGCTCGCCAATACAGGCGTCTCCTGCTTCTTCTCCGGCGCCCGCGGCGCAGCCAACAGCGACGCCGTAAGGTCGGCATTTCGCTGAAGCGTACAAGAAAGACGGCTGCCCAGCCGTCTTTTTTTCACTCGGCGGTTTGAAAGCCGCCGCTCCGTGAGGTCCGCGGGCAAAGTTCGCCGAATTGTTACTTCTTCGTCATACGCCTGTAACAATCGGCTTCTAGCCTCCTCCGCGTTCATTTGAACCGCGTCCCCTCAGGCAACCATAACCATCAGAATAAGGAGAAACGAATGTTCACAAGAAAAACCATTTTACGCGCAGCCGGAGCCAGCCTGGCTGCAATTCTTTCACTGGCGGCGCAGCCGCTAAAAGCTCAAGGATCCGATGCCGATCGGCTGCAAAAACTCGAACAGGCTGTCAGCCAGCTACAAAAGCGCAATGCCGAGCTTGAACAGGAGGTTTCGGGATTAAAGAAGCGCACCTCTTGGGAACCTGTGGTTGGCGCGGAAGGCAAAACCAAGACGGAGGTAAGCAGCGATGGAAAGACATTCGTCGAGAAAATCGTTCCGGAATTACACGGCGGCGAAAAATGGAAATTGTTTGCGGCGATCACTGAGCTGGAGCTGTTTGGTGATCTGCGTCTGCGCTACGAATATCGAGGTGGCAGACTTCCCGACCACTTTCAGCTTGGTCAGGATAACGCAAATGACTGGCAGGAGCGCGAGCGTGAACGCTATCGTCTGCGCATTGGTCTGCGCGGAACGGTCCTGGATGATTGGTTCTTTGGGGTTCGGTTAGAGACAAGCGCCAGCGCACGGTCAACAAACGTCACTTTCGGCGGCGACACATCGACCACATCGCCCGGTGGTGGCGGGCCGTTCGCAAAAGGGGATGACGGCGTCTTTGTCGGCCAGGCATACGGAGGTTATAAAGGCTTCCCCGGCTTTACATTCACCGGCGGCCGCATGCCGAACCCGTTCATCAACACTCGAATGGTGTGGGATGACGACATCAATCCGGAAGGTTTGGCAGAGCAGTGGAAACACACGTTCACCATCGGTGGCGGAGCAGCTGAGCCAGTCTCCTACAGCAAGGACGGGAAAAATGTAGCCCCGCCACCTCCAGCGGAGCCGTTGGTGAAAATCGACGTATTCGCGAACTTCGGTCAGTTTGTTTACGACGATGATAACCCGTCAAACCCGATTGGCCCACGTCCGACAACGACACAGCCAATAGGCGGTGAGACTCAGGATACCCCGCTTGCCAACGCATTTATGCTTGGCTGGCAGGTTGGAGCGAAGTTTGACTTTCCGCACATCGCGTACTTCCAGCTCGCACCAACCCTGTACAACTACACCGGCGACGGCAACACGTTTAACGTCCATTTTTCAGGTGATCCCGGTAACTATCCCGGTACCGATACCCCTAGAAATCAAACGGGTATCAACAGCCTTTTGGTTTTGGACATCCCTGCCGAGATCGGCTGGAAAGTTGGGAAAATTCCCATGCGCATCTTTGGGGATTTTGCAACGAACTTCGACGCGGACGACCGTGCCACGGCTGCGGGCCATCCCGACAAAGGCGGCCAACGCTACGCGTATCAAGCTGGTCTCGGCATTGGTCAGCTAAAAAAGAAGCGCGACTGGCAGATCGAGGGCTATTGGCAACACCAGGAACAATTCTCGCTGGATCCGAACCTGATCGATTCAGACCTGTTCAACAGCCAGCTGAACCAGCAAGGCCTCGTCCTGACAGCCGGATACATGCTGGCTGATGCGGTACTCTTCAACGTCACCTACTCGTATGCCTGGCGTATCAACGGCCGCCTCGGCACAGGCGGAGTTGGCGACATAACCATCAATCCGCTCGACCAATATCAGTTATTCCAAGCGAATCTGAACTTTAAATTCTAAAGCTTAACAATCTCATCTGAACGAGTACGATCTGGTTAGGTCAATCGGAGCCCGCCGGGAAGTTACTTGCCCGGCGGGCTTTTCCTTGCGACAAATCGTTGTTTGCCCGGGAGGCCGCATCCTCGGCTTAACCCGGCCGCCACGGCGCAAACTGATCGGCTCCATAGCATGAAAGCAAAGGCGAAACGTAAACAAGTCCGTCGTGGAGGACAGCGGGAGTCGTCGCCGGTCACGATGCTTGAATCCGAACTTCACGCGTTGCACCGCGATTTGCGAACGACCGCCAGGGCATACATCGCCCGGCTTGAAAATGATCTGCTTGTCTGTCTCGCCGTGCTCAGGGCATGCGGTCCGATCGAAGATGCCTCTCGGGAGATGCTGCACCAGATCCGTGATCTCACGATCATCGTTCGCAATCGTAAACTGAAGCCGGAGAAAGGCCGTCGCAAAGACCTGCGCAAGATCGACTCTCTGATCGTCGATCTGGTCTCAAGTATTGGACAAAAAAATTGAGCGCGGTTAACGCAAGAAAAGCTGTTACTAGGCTCGCCATCCGCGTTTCGATCACGCTGTTCGGCGCTCGCTCGGGCCATGGCTTTGGTTCACACAAACGTAACAGTAATTCTTTTGCTCAGAGGTCGCCTGATTCTTACGCTTACTGCTGATCGCGAATGCAGGCGTCCACGTTTCCTCGGAGCGATTCGGCGCGAATTTTCGCCGCCCGACAGCGTTTTTCATTTGGTAAATCGCCAGAGCAACTACCGGTGCCGAGGCGTTATCGCACCGGCTGGATTTCCGACACGCATCTGGGCACGCGCGGCTGCAATGCCACAGCACTGCTCAATTTTCTTCGCGAGAATGACTTTGAGACGCTCTACGTTGTGGGTGATCTCATCGATATCTGGTCATTGCGCCGTGGAATCTATTGGCCGCAGCAACATAATGACGTTATCCAAAAAATTTTGCGCAAGGCCCGCAAGGGCACTCGCGTGATTTATATTCCGGGAAATCACGACGAACTAGTGCAGAGCTTTCTCGGCGCATACGGAAACATCGACATTAAAGAGAACGCAATTCATGTGACTGCCTGTGGGGAACGCATCCTAATCATTCATGGCCATGAGCTCGACGCGGTCGTGCAAAACGTGAAGTGGCTCGCGTTCGCCGGCGACCTCGGTTATCAATTTCTGCTTTCACTTAATCCACTCATCAATTTCGTGCGGCGCCGTTTTGGTCTTGGGTACTGGTCACTTAGCGCCTATGCGAAGCGCCGGGTGAAAGACGCGGTCAGTTTCATCGGTAAATTCGAAGCTGCAGTCGCGCATTATGCGGAACGCTATCACGTAGATGCCGTCCTATGCGGCCATATCCATAGCCCGGGCATTCGGGAGTTCGGCAAAGTCACATACTACAACTGCGGTGATTGGGTGGAGAGCTGCTCGGCACTTGTTGAGGGCGAGGACGGTATCATCTCGCTGGTCAACTACGATCCATTTGCGCCGAGTAAGGTAGCTAGGAATCGCATGATCGATCCGCCAGAGCGTCAGGAGAGTCTCGTGACCGGGTCTTCCTCGTGAAAGCGTTTTCAGCGTCCAACGCCCAACGCTGGATGCTCAACCATCTGAATTGGACGTTCGGTGTTGAGCGTTGGACGTTGGGTGTTTGTTTATCCTTAAAGATCCCAGTGATTGCGCTCGGTGATCAGTTTTTACTTATTGTTGTTACTGGATCGTCACGCCCTTTTGACAATTCGTAACCTGACGCATTGCACGCACGGGTTTATTGAATGTTCAACTATGAATGTGATTACAGTGAGGAGAACGGTTTTCAGAAGTGCAAACAAGAGATCGGCAAGGCCCCGCTCGTTCCGCGAAGTAACCCGCGCCTACTTTACGAGGGAAAACAGTTTGGAGTTTGTCGTCGAGGCACTGTTCTTTGTGATCATCGTGGCGATCTCAGCCTGGCCAATCCTTGCAGCCGCAGGCGCATTACGCGAATTTTCCAGCGCGCAGTGACGTGAGTGCTGAGGTGAATCGCCCTCTCCCTTGGCACGCCGTAGCTTTACGCGAAGGTGGCTGAAGGCGATGCGAGGCGCCGAACGCGCCAGTTAATTCCAGTTGGTGTATCGCTGGCCGCTAAAAATTCGGCACCCGATTTGTTCTTCCCAGCGCGTTGAGGACAACGCGTCCCACCAGATTTTTTCGCTGCGCGAAAATCTCGACAGCAAGCTCGTCGCGTTTAGCATGTTGGCCTTGTGCAAAAAGATGTTCGAACAGCAAACAATCGAGAAATTGAACGCAAATTTTTGCTTAAGGGACTGCCGGATAAGCTGAATCGCTCGCGCTGCTACATTATTGATCAAGGTTACCTGGCGAGTGAACCCGCAGGCAGACAGGTCCGTCTCCGCAAAAAAGGCACGGCTGCGACGCTGACTTTCAAGGTGGGCCGTGGTAGACACCGGGAAGAACGCGAGATCAGGCTCAGTCCAAAACAGTTCGACGCGCTTTGGCCAGGGACCGCCGGAAGAAGATTGCGCAAGGTGCGCTGCGAAATTCCCTGGAAAAATCTAGTCGTTGAGATTGATGTTTATCAGGGGAGACACGCTGGTCTCGTGGTAGCGGAAGTGGAATTCCCGGACCGCGTCAGCTGCCGAAAATTCAAACCGCCTTCCTGGTTTGGACGGGAAGTGACCGGAGAGAAACGTTACAGCAACGTGCGCCTGGCCAACGAATAGGCAGAGAATGTTATGGGCTTCCGGTTGAAATTACGCGAACCGCTGCCGGATGGGCTGAAAAGAGTCTTCCGAGAACAGATCGAGTCTGCTCTCCAATTGTGCCGCCACCCGGCGAAGCAGCGCGGCGTCACAGTCCACGAAGTTCGAAAACACCTTAAGAAGCTGCGCGCAGCGATGCGTCTTGCCGTAGGCGAAGTCGGCAAGAATCGGCGTGCGCGTGAGGATCGCTGCGTGCGCAAGATTGGAAAGCTGGTCTCCGATTTACGCGACGCCCAAGTGCGTCTGCAAACGCTCATTCAACTGAGAGACAAGAAGGCGAAGCACTCAGGTAAAAACCACTTTCCACATATCGAGGAATTACTGTCGCTGGAACGGGAAAGCTTTTCCGCCGCGTTTGCTGGCTGGCAAAAGCAAGCAATCCCACAGTTGGAACGCGTGGAAGCGCGTCTGCTAAAATGGCCGCTGGAAGGCCTGACGTGGAAACAAATTTGCGGCGCGGTCTGTAAAATCTACAAACGCGGCCAGCGCGGGCTCGCAAAAACAATTAACGACACGGACCCAGAAAATTTTCATGCCTGGCGCAAGCGGGTGAAAGATCTGTGGTATCAGTTAC
>JBKPGQ010000367.1:0-10086 GCA_046729455.1 Verrucomicrobiota bacterium | reverse complement strand
GCTCGCCCCACTTGGGATCGCCGCCCTCCCAAGTGCACCGCTTTCAACGCGCACATCGACTTCAATGGTGGGATTACCGCGCGAATCCAAAATTTCGCGCGCATGGACTCGGCTAATGGTGGTGCTTGCCATGTTCTCTCTGCGGACTAGAACAGTTTTCCGCATATGAGGCAAATCACGTTCTAACAGGCTTTGACAATTCTTCTGTTACACATGCCTTCTTCGCGACAGCCGAGAGAGACCAAAAACGAGCTTCGACAGCTAAGCGAGATTCATATTGGCAATTTCGCTGGGACACGCATAATCTCAGCGATGATTCGTTCAGCCAGGCTAGGCGTAATTGTGTTCACGGGCAGCCTCTGCGTTGCTCTCGGCGCAGAGACCGGACGCATTCCCGCCGACCAACTGGCAAAAGCCGCCAGAAGCGATTCGCTCAGTATTCCAACTCCGGGTGAACTTTTCACCGCGCTCGAAAAATCCGGTAAGATAAACTGGGCAGGCCAATATCGTGGACCAATTCCGGTGACCTACAGTAACCGCGCGCAGATCGCCCTAAACCTCGGCGGTTTGATTGCTGATGGCTTTATCGCCGTGGAAGCAAAGGACGGTCAGCAGGTCAAAAATATTGGGTCAGACATCATCAAACTCGCAAAGGCGCTCGGCGTTAGCGAAAAGCTGCTTGGTCGCGGTAGCAGCATCAACGAATTTGCCGAAAACAACGAATGGGACACGCTGCAGGAAGAACTCGAAGCGACGCAGAACGAAGTAAAATCCTCGATGCAATCGCACGCCGATCAGGATCTGGTAATTCTGGTAACGCTCGGCGGTTGGATTCGAGGTACGCAGGTGGTTACCTCGGCCATCGTGCAGAACTATAACGAACAGAGCGCAAAAGTTCTGCGGCAGCCGGCACTCGTTCATTTCATGCAGTCAAAAATCAACGAAATCTCTCCCGAATTGCGCAATGAGCCACTGGTCAAAGATGTCAGTAACGAGCTCGGCAAAATTGAAAAGTTGGTTTCCTTCCCTCCAGGCAAGACACCTGATGTTGAAGAAGTACGCAAGGTTAACGAAGTGGTCGGCAAGATGATGGAGACAATAGAAAACAAAGAAGCGCCAAAATGAAACGCAGTTTGCTGATTCCATTATCGGTTCTTGTGCTGGCTGTCGGCGTCACTGCGCGCGGAGACACAGATGCCGAGGTGCAGGCGCGCAAAGATGCGCTCGACCTTGCCGCGGCATTTTCAAACGACGGTTTCAAGATCCGAGACGGACACTGGTGCGGAATTGTTAAACCGCATGATCACTCCCTCGTCGCGGTGAATCTCTACGCAGGAAACCAGTATTGGTTCTCAGCCAGTGCCACGGAGCCCGCAAAAAAAATTGCGGTCAGCGTCTATGACGAGACGGGAAAACAGGTGACTACGGAAAGTTACGACAACGGGGAAAGAGCTGCGGCCGGTTTTTCACCGCCGAGCAGCGGTCAGTACTTTGTCTCGGTGGATCTGCTCGAAGGCGACCAAAGCAGCTTTTGTCTCATTTATTCGTACAAATGAACGCGGGTAATGTCATCCTGAGCGTAGCGCAGCGCAGTCGAAGGATCCCGTGATCGTCACCTTTGCGGTTTCGCGACGGGATGTCTCGACTCCGCTCGACATGACGGATTGGTCATGATTTCGCTCCAAGTTTTCTATGAGGGGAACGTTCAGGGCGTCGGGTTTCGCTGGACCGTGCGTCATGCAGCAAAGGGCTTTGATGTAACCGGCTGGGTTCGCAACCTGCCGGATGGGCGCGTGGAACTTCAGGTTACCGGAGAGGAGGATGAAGTGCGCGGGTTGCTTGACTGCATCGCGCAAGGTGAGCTTCACTCGCTGATCCATAAGCAAACGGAAGCCAAATTGGAGAAACCAGTTACCGCCCGCGGCTTTGAAATTCGCCATGACTGATTCAGCAGTCGCGGTTCACGGACTAACGAAAACATTTCCTGTTCCTTTGCATCCCGCTCGCGGGGTTGTCGCCGTGAAGGACCTCAATCTTCGCATCGAACCGGGCGAAGTGTACGGATTGCTTGGGCCGAATGGTTCCGGCAAAAGCACAACCCTCAAAATAATTCTCGGGCTGGTTTCCCCAACACACGGCCGCACGGAAATTTTTGGGCGGGATAGCCGCCTCGTGGAAAGCCGGGAAGCAGTCGGTTTTCTGCCGGAAAATCCGTACTTCTACAAATATCTTACCGGAGAAGAAACGCTGCGTTTCTTCGGGCGTCTTTGCGGACTGCGGGGCGCCCGGCTAAAGGAACGCATCGACGAATTGCTAGACCTCGTCGGCTTGACCAAAGCACGCAAGCGCCGCCTAGGCACCTATTCTAAAGGCATGTTGCAACGCATCGGTCTCGCACAGGCACTGATTCATGATCCTAGACTAGTCGTGCTGGATGAACCGACTGCAGGGGTCGATCCGGCAGGCTCACGGGAGATTCGCGATTTGATTTTCGACATGAAGCGCCGCGGAATCACTGTGCTGCTATCCTCGCATTTGCTCGCGCAGGCACAGGAAATTTGTGACCGCGTTGGCATTCTCGCAGATGGCGTGCTGGTACGCGAGGGGCATCTACAGGAGTTGATCGCAATTGAAAATCAAACCGAGTTGGTGATCGCCGACGCGTCCGCCCAGCTCGTCAACGAAATCGAGTCGGTCATCAACCGGTCAAACGCAAAGCTGATCGAACGTAGAAAATCGACGACCACACTGGAGAGATTGTTCCTGGATGCGACAGCTAAAAATGACGAAGCACGAATGTCGAATGACGAGGGAACGACGAAGCAGGCATGACAAACATCGAAGACGCTTCTACGCTTCAACGTTTCAACGATTCAAAGACGGCGATACCGCATCGCGCTTTCTCTTTCTCGCGAATTCTCGCGATCACGTTCAACACGCTGACTGAACTGACGCGGCTGAGAGTCTTTTATGTGCTCCTTGTGTTCGCGCTCCTTTTGATCGGCAGCTCGATCTTCATGGCGCAGTTCTCTTTCCAGCAGGAATTCCAAATCCTGAAGGATGTTTCGCTCGGCGCGATCTCGATCTTTACGTCGCTGCTGGCAATCGTTGCTACTGCGCGACTGCTTCCCCAGGATATCGAAGACCGCACGATTTACACCATTCTCGCCAAGCCCGTGCCCCGTTTTGAATATGTTCTCGGCAAAATTGCGGGAGTTCTCCTGCTGCTGGCAATCAGCACCCTGGTAATGAGCGCAGCGTTCTTAGTCATGTTGTACTTGCGCGAACAAGCGGTGATCCAAGCCACTTTGAGACAAATGGCCGGCGGACCGCCTGAACAAATCGCCGATGCGCTCCGGGCGATCAGATCTTCGGCTCTCAACATCGATATTTTTCCAGGAATCATCATCATTTACCTGAAAGCATGTTTGCTCGCCGCACTCACGCTCTTCGTCTCGACGTTCGCCACCACAAACATCTTCACGATTGTGGTAATGGCTTTCATTTATTTCATTGGCCATTTGCAGGCGACTGCGCGCGAATATTGGCTGCAGGAACACAGTAGTAGCCTGCTTACCCGGGTCTTTCTCGCAATCGTGGCCCTGCTGTTTCCGGACTTGCAAGCGTTCAATCTCGTGGATGATATCGTAGCAGGCACGGCCATCTCATTGGCGCTCTTTGCTAAGACGGCACTGCTCGGTATTTTCTATACGACGATCTACACGCTGCTGGCGGCGTTTGTGTTCTACGGGAAAGAATTATGACACGGGCTCTCGTCGCGCTGGCGATTTTGGTTGCGCTCGGGGCGCTCAAATTGCCAATCGAGCGCGACCTGGCGGGGTTGCACCGCCATGAACATTTTCGCGGCGTCGAATTCAATCTCGATCTACGCGAAAAAATTGGGCAACTCGGCTTCATTGCCGCCTTGAGCGGATTTCGCGCGATCGTCGCTGACGGGCTTTTCATCCAAGCACACGTCGCGTGGGAACGCACAGAATGGGGCCGAATCTTGTTATTGTTCCGGCACATCACAACGCTACAACCCCGGGTGCTTCTGTTTTGGGACACAGCGGCGTGGCACATGGCTTGGAATGCAAGCGTGGCGGCGATGAACGACCAGACCCAGCCGCGCCTTGCGCTGCGAGTCAAAGCGCAGCGCGAATACTTTGCGCTGGGAAAGGATTTCCTTGAACGCGGAATCAAAAACAACCCCGATCGCCCTCAGCTCTACGAAGCACTTGCTCGACTTTACAAGGAGAAATACAAGGATCACGAGCGCGCTTCCGAGTTTTACGCCAAGGCAGCGCCATTGCCAGATGCCGCGACGTTCGACCGGCGCTTCTCAGCCTACGAGCTTTCCTACTGCGAAGGACGCGAACGCGAGGCCTATGAGCGCCTGCGCGGACTGTACGACGAAGGCGAGCGGGAGCGGCTGCCGACTTTGATCGGGCGCCTGAAATTTCTCGAAGACAAACTCAACATCCCACAGGATCAGCGAATTCCTGATAGAAAAGCCAGCAGCATCAAATAGGTGAGAGATCGAGTCGTTTGAGGTTAGAAGGGCTTCAATGTGTCGAGCACGCCCTGATGCGGCCGGACGAGTAGAAAGGACTGAAGCTCGGCGTCTTCTTGGTGGGCATTGCTCCTTCAGCACAAAATGAGACTAAGGTCTAATATCAAAGCGTTAAATCTTACGAGCGTCCGGGCGATTTCGTTGTAAGGTTTTGACTTTTTAACGATTGAACAGGGTCTATGCGCTTCGCAATTTTCAGCGATGTTCACGGCAATCTCGAGGCGCTGGAGGCTGTACTGGCCGACGCGCGCAATCGCAAATGCACGCGCTTCGTGTGTCTGGGCGACGTGGTCGGCTATAACGCCAACCCGAGAGAATGCGTGCAACTTGTTCGTGAACTGGATTGTCCGATCGTGAAAGGCAATCACGATGAGGCGGCGTCGCGCCTCACGCCTCCTGGCGATTTTAATGAAATCGCAGAGCGCGCCATCGCATGGACCCGTGACCGTTTAACGGAGCAGGACAAGGAATGGTTGCGCGGATTACCGCTGCAGACGCGTGTGCACGATTTCACCATCGTACACGCTACGCTCGATACGCCGGAGCAGTGGGGCTATGTTTTTAACAACCTCGATGCGGCCGCGAGCTTTACCTATCAACGCACCAACGTTTGTTTCTTTGGGCACACCCATGTGCCCATGGTGTTTGTTCGGGATGAAAGCGTCAGGCGGGAAAGGATCGAGCACGTTCGCATCGAGCCCGCCAAAAAGTATTTCATCAACATGGGAAGTGTTGGCCAGCCGCGTGATGGAAACTGGCGCGCGGCGTACTGCATTTACGATACGGAGAACAATCTCGTCCAGCAGTTTCGCGTAAGATATGATCTGGCGGCGGTGCAAAAGAAAATTGCTGAAGCCGGTTTGCCGCGGCTTCTCGCCGAGCGGCTTGCGATTGGAAGATAAGATGGACTTGCGCTTCAACGCGTAAACGCTTCCCTGGCCGCCGAAGCCTTGGCGAAGGAGGCAACCTGAACCCAAAATCTATCCTGATTATCAAGCCGGGCCCGCTCGGTGACATCGTCCATACGCTTCCCGCAGTGGCGCTGCTTCGTGAAGCGCATCCTTACGCGGAGATTACGTGGGTCATCAATCCAGAGCTTGCTCCCCTGCTCCGCGGAAATCCTGACGTAAACCATGTTCACTTCCTTCCGCACGGCGAGCTTCGTGGCCTCGGTGCCACGAAGAGTTTGCTGCCTTGGTTAAGGAAGACCCGGAAGATCCGACCCGATCTTGTGCTCGATTTCCAAGGGCTGTGGCGCAGCGCTCTCATTGCAAAGATCAGCGGAGCAAAAGAAGTCTGCGGGATGAGTAGTGCACTTGCCGGGGCGAGCTGGTTCTACGACCGCGTCGCGCGGGTCGATCGGCGCAGTCATGCGGTCGAACGCTACCTAAAGCTCGCCGAATGCGCCGGCGCCTCTATTGGCGAATTGCTCCGATGCCAAGTTCCAAGTGGCGATCCACTCCCACGATTCGATACGCACCCGCCGTTTGTTCTTCTTCACCCTTTCGCCCGCGGGCAGGACAAATCGCTTTCGAGCGCCGTAATCGAGGAATTTTGCCGCTCGCTCGCGCCGACTCGCGTGGTGGTTGTCGGACAATCGCACCGTAGAATTAAGACGCCGGAAAATTGCGTTGATCTGACGCGGCAAACTTCACTGCTTCAGTTGATCTGGCTTATTCGCGTCGCGCGCTTTGTGGTAAGCGCGGAGAGCGGCCCAATGCACATTGCCGCAGCTGTGACACCTAACTTATTATCGATCCATACATGGAGCGATCCACGGCGCATCGGTCCTTACAATCCCGACGCATGGGTTTGGAAACACGGTCAACTCGTCCGTGTCGGCGAACTTGAGACCGTCAGGATTCGAAAATACGGCCGTCGTTTCAGACGCAAAGATGTCGCATCTGTGGTCGAGCTGGTTCGTCCACTGGTCCCCATCGATCCGATGGCCGCCTAGTTAATTTCTGTATTATCCCCAGACGAGGCGAGGAAGCCGCTACAAACTCTGATCCCGCTCTCTCCACACTTTAACGCGACCGTTGCTTCAGAACAAATTCAGCAAGTGCCAAATCCCGCGGATAAGTGATTTTGAAATTTAAGTCTTTGTTTGGAACAAGAATAACTTTCCGACCGAGTCGTTCGACTGCTGAAACCTCGTCCGTAACTGAAGCGTTCTCTGCGTAAACGGCTCGATATGCATCCTCGATCAACTGCCGTCCGAAAACTTGCGGCGTTTGCATCGCGTAGAGCTGATGCCGATCCACTGAGCCGGTAACAAAAAATCCAGCATCAGCATATTTGAGCGTGTCACTGATTGGCTCAGCCAGACTGGCAGCAGCATGTATGCGGCATTGCTCGGAGACCGATTCGATTTGTTCCGCGGTGATTAACGGACGCGCCGCATCATGGATAGCTACGTATCTTGAACCTGGCGCGAGCCGACCCAAGCCGGCGCGAACGGAGTCCTGGCGATGTTTGCCGCCGGGAATGGTCGACCGAACCTTTTTGAAATTCTCATCGCGGACGATCATTTTGATTTCATCCTGTCGATCTTCACGCGCGACTACAACGATTTCGCCGACACAGCCGGCACGCTCAAATGCGCGTATGGTATGCGCGATGACGGGTTTGCCGGCGATCGTCGCAAACAATTTATCGAAACCCATGCGGCGACTGTCACCGGCGGCAACGATGATTGCGGTCAGCATGGATAAAGCCAGAAACGCCCAACGCCCAACGCCCAACGTTGAATTCAGAAAACAGCCATTCGGCCTTGGGTGTTCGGCGTTGAGCGTTGGGCGTTTGCCTCATTGCAGTTGCTTTTGCACTTCCGCGCTCAGCGCTTTGCCGTCAACGCGACCAGCCACTTTCGCTTGCAACGCTTTCATCACTGCGCCCATTTGTGCTCGCGAAGTTGCGCCTGCTTCGGCAATTGTTTCGCGCACAACCTTTGAAATTTCGTCGGCGCTCATCGGCTGCGGCAAATATCCGTTTAAGATCGCCAGCTCTTCTTTCTCCTTTTCTGCCAGTTCTGCGCGTCCGCCCTTTTCGAAACTCTCGATCGAATCGTGGCGTTGCTTGGCTTGCTTGCGGATGACCTGCGCGGCCTCAGCGTCGTTCAGTTCAGCTTCGGCGCCTGATTTAGCAATGGCGGCATATTTCAAGGCGGATTTGAGCATTCGTAGGACGCCAAGTTTTGTCGTGTCCTTGGCACGCATCGCCTCTTTCAAATCCGCATCCACACGTTCTTGCAGTGTCATGCGGGGAAACTACGTAGCCAAAGGCAATTGTCGATTTGTAGCCATGGCACTGCGTCGCGGTACACGGTGAAGCTGTAGTCGCCGACCTCAGGGCGGCGCGACGCGTGCTTTCCATAGAACATCAGCGCCGCGTTTCGTAGAGCAAAACGGCTACAGCAGCTCGGCGCATTTCCGCACCGAGTCCACATCGGAAACTGACATCACATCGACGCCTTTGAGAGTGCGCCGCAATAGTCCCGCCAGCACACCGCCAGGTCCCAATTCGATGAAGAAATCGCAGCCAAGTCCCGCAAGCCGCTCCATGCAATCGAGCCAGCGCACTGTCCCGGTCACTTGGTCCTGAAGCGTGCGGCGAATTTCAATCGGCGTTTTCACCTGATCGCCAGTCACGTTGCTGATTACAGGAAAAGACGGCGGTCGCATCGGAACATGTTGGAGTACCGCGCCAAGCTTCTCATACGTGCTTTCCATCAAGCGCGAGTGATATGCCCCGGCAACATTGAGCATCGTGGCACGACGAATTCCGTATTCCTTTGCAACGCCGACTGCTGTTTCAACTTTGGCCAACTCACCTGAAATCACGATCTGGCCCGGTGCGTTGATGTTTGCAACATCGACGTCTTCATCCGCAGCCAGTTGTCTGACGATATTTTCATCCGCGCCAATCAATGCCGCCATTCCGCCGGATGTCTTCTCACACGCCTCGTCCATCAACTCGCCGCGCCGCTGCACAAGCCTCAATCCATTTTCAAAATCGAATGTGCCCGCCGCGGCATGCGCGGTCATTTCGCCTAACGATAAGCCGGCGGCGCCACCGATTGGAAAATTGCCGCCAAGTTCGCGCAAGATCGCCAAACACGCCAGCCCGTGAGCGAACAGTGCAGGCTGACAATTCGATGTCTTGGTCAGATCTTCAATCGGTCCGTTCCATGCGATTTCAGTCAGCTTTCGTCCAAGGACGTCATCCGCTTTTTGAAAAAGGTCGGCTGCAGTTGGAAATTGTTCCGCCAGATCGCGTCCCATCCCTACGGTTTGTGCGCCTTGTCCTGCAAAAAGCAGCCCGACTTTCTTCATGCGATTTCCACCATCGATGTCTGCTTCGCGCGATTCAAATGCCAAATGGTAGGGACGGATCGCCGAGCCGTCCGTTCAACATTGCGGCGCGCCCAGCAGTCGCGCCCTACCACGCCGCGCGCCGAAATTGCTTGCGCGCGCTGGTTCACTCGCCAGCGTAAATGTTGTGCGCTTTAACGTTATAACCGACTTAACGTTGTAACTTTCCCAATGCCTTTTACAACGCGCGAGATTGAATCCCCTGACCCGGTGACACGAGTGGTGGCGGCGGATGCGGAGCTGCATCATGCCGACGACGACATCGGCGAAAAAATGGTCCTCAACATGGGGCCGTCGCACCCTGCCACGCATGGCGTATTACGACTCGTGTTGGAACTCGACGGCGAGATCATCACCAAAGCGACGCCAGACATCGGCTTTTTGCATCGCGGCGACGAGAAAATCGCCGAGAACATGCAATACAACCAGTTCGTGCCTTACACAGACCGGCTGGATTATCTTGCGCCGCTTTCGAACAACGTCGCTTACGCCCTCGCGGCCGAAAAACTAATGGGCTGGGAAATCCCGCCACGCGGGAAAGCCATTCGCACGATTTGTTGCGAAACGTCACGCATCTCGTCGCATTTGCTGGGTCTCGGCGCCATGGCTCTCGATCTGGGCGCGATGACTGTCTTTTTGTACACGTTCACCGAGCGCGAGAAACTTTATAACCTTTTCGAGCTGTTGACCGGCGCGCGCTTTACAACGTCTTACACGCGGGTGGGCGGACAGATACGGGATCTTCCGGAGACTTTCATCCCACAGCTCAAGAAATTCCTGGATGAATTCATTCCAAGCCTGGAAGAGTGCGATAGATTGCTCACGCGCAATCGCATTTTTGTCGATCGAACGAAAGACGTCGGGGTGATCTCAAAAGAGCGAGCCATCGCGTACGCGCTGTCGGGTCCGAACCTGCGTGGCAGCGGCATCGAGCACGATTTGCGGCGCAAACATCCGTATCTCGATTACGAGCAGTATGATTTTGATGTAGTGATCGGAAGCGCGGGAGACTGTTACGATCGTTACCTTGTACGAATAGAGGAAATGCGCCAAAGCGTTCGTATCCTGCGTCAGGTAATCGATAAATTGCCCGGTGGCCCCATTAACGTAGCCGATTGGAAAAACATGGTGCCACCCAAA
>JBKPGQ010000366.1:0-1735 GCA_046729455.1 Verrucomicrobiota bacterium | reverse complement strand
GTTAGACAGCATCTCAATCGGCGCGTTGTGAATAACTCAGCCTATTTTTTGCTTGCCATCAGCACGGCGACCGGCATAAACCGGTTCCAACCTTAATTCAATGCGGGCCAGACCAAAGTCTCAAAACAGCCACGCTTCCTTCGGCATTGTCTCCCCGTACATTCGAATTCTTGGATTAGTTGCCGATTCACTTTCTCCTCAGCGTGCCTGCGGATGAGGGTAGCTTAGCTCACCGCAGGCACGTCCCTTCTCGGCTGGTTGTCCTCGAATCGCTCACGGATCACTTGGATCTCGACAAGATTTTCGGACGCAAAGTGCCTTTGCACGTCGATCTTGGATGCGGCGATGGTTCGTTTCTTTGTGCGCTGGCACAGCGGATGCCGGACAAGAATTTTCTCGGAATCGAACGACTACTCAATCGTGCCCGCACTTCAGCGCGTAAAGCCGCCGGCCTCGATAATGTGCGGCTGTTGCGCATGGAAAGTTTCTATGCGGTGCGTTATCTGTTGCCGGCTGAATCGGTCGAAAGATTCTATCTGTTGTTTCCCGATCCCTGGCCAAAACGCCGTCATCATCGACGCCGGATTGTGACGCCGGATTTCCTGGGCTCCATTCATGCCGCGCTCCAGAAAAATGGGAGCATTTATGTTGCGACAGACGACGTTGATTACTTTCGGAAGATTAAAGAGATTGCCAATTCAGATCCCGGTTTTGTAAGCAGTGACGCTGCTCTCGATCTACCAGCGAGCCGATTTGGACTCATTTTCCGGAACAAAGGCGCGTCATTTCACTCGCTGGCACTGCGGAAGATTTCGCCCGTGAAATAGCTTTGCGCTTCCCAACTGTCTTGACGAAACCGCAGTATCACTGCACCCGTCTCGTCCTGGCGGAAGAGCTTAATCCCCCGTTTTTGCAAATTCTCTGACCAAGCGTCGCCAATTCGCTCGTAGCCGGGGAAGTCGCGCGAAGTCGCAATGATCAGACGAGGCTGCACGGCGTCGAGGAAAGCTCCAGAGCCGGATTCTCCCGAATGATGCTGACCTTTAATGACGATGTCGCTCTGGAGATTCAAACGACTGACCAACAACGCCTGTTCCGTCTTGATACCACTATCCGACATGAACAAGATCCGGGTCTTCGGCGGCACCAACAGATGAACGACGCATGCCTGATCATCAGCAATCGGCGAGCTGAAGTTCCGCGGAGGGAACAGGACATGAGCGGTCACATTGCGCGACAGAGGGAAACTCTCGCCAGCAGTCAGATTGTCCAGTTTGATTCCACGTTCTCGAAACAGACGTTGCAATCTCCTGTGAACAGTTGAGTGATCGGGTGCGGCGTTATCGACAACGTGAATTCGAGGAAAATCTTCCAGCAATTGCGCCGCGCCGCCCAGGTGATTCGCGTCGCCGTGAGTGAGTAGCAAGCCGGAAAGCCGATTCACACCGGCCCAGTGCAAATACTCACGGACTAATCGCTGGTAAGTCCGGTCACTCCCGCAATCGAACAACCAGTTTGCGCTTCCCGTTTGTAAATGAACAGCCGCGCCGGCGCCGGCATCCAGCACCGTGACCTTTGCGATGGGCTTTTCGGGCCAATGTGGATGCTCGACGTAAAAATGGCCACCCGGGGCGTGCGCGAGGAATTGCACGATTCCCATCACAACCTGTGCCAAAAGCCAGTTGGCATTATTGAAGATTACGGCAAGCCCGGGCAGAAGTGGCGTCGAAAGAAG
>JBKPGQ010000365.1:0-12115 GCA_046729455.1 Verrucomicrobiota bacterium | reverse complement strand
GAACTGAAGCGGCCAGATCGAGTTCTTGCGTCCCCAGTTGTAAAGCTCCTGCATCGAAGTCACCCAGACCCCTTGTTGCTGCAGCTCGCTGCGCAAGACCTCGTCGATTCCCTCGCTCATCGCTTCGCTTTAACGCCTTGATCCTTCAACGCTCTATCATTCCCATTGCAAACACCCTTTGCTCCAAGCCCAAACGAGCCCTTCAATCAGGAGCAACAGGAAAACCAATATCGCGATGAACGCGCCGACAGGCAAACCGGTGAAAGCCACCGCGAATGGCACTAGAAAGATCGCTTCCACATCGAATATGAGGAATATGATCGCGTACAAATAGTACTGGGACCGAAACTGGATTTGTGCTTCACCAAGCGATTCGACGCCGCATTCGTAAATCGCATTTTTCTGTGGTCCTGGTTTCGGTGGTTGAAAAATTCGTCGCCACAGCCAGGCCAGAGCGAGCGGGATCAATGGAAAAACGAGCGCCACGCCAATGAAAATGACAATGAACAGGTAAGGATTCGGCCTCATCGGTTTCGATCAAATTCGCTCGGAAAGCATAGCTGCCAAGCTATATTGTGGTCGTGGAAAAACTGGCAAAGAAATTTCGCAGCTTCGCTGAAGCTGAAAAAGCGGACCGCGATTTTTACAAAAAACTCACCGGTAACGAACGTCTACGGATTCTGGTGGAGCTCCTCAACCATGGGCCTGAGCAAAGACTGGAGAGAATTTCTCGAATTACTAAACTCCCGCGGCGTTGATTACGTCATCGTCGGTGCACACAGCCTCGCTTTGCATGGACGGCCGCGTTATACGGGCGACTTTGATATTTCGGTGCGATTTACATCTGAAAACGCGCGTTTTGCTCATCGACATCTTGAACGAATTCGGCTTTGCACGGTCTGGGTTCAAAGAGCAGGATTTTTTGAAACCCGGGCGGCTTATTCAGCTCGGACGTGCTCCAACTCGAATTGATCTACTCAGTAGCGGCGTCAGCAGCGAAGAAGCATTTGCCGGCAAGGTTTCGGCAGAGCTCGATGGGATTCCCGTATTTGTTTTAAGTAAAGACGCTTTGGTTCGAAACAAGCGCGCAGGCGGTCGGCCTCAGGATCTGGCCGACATCGATACCCTGGAAAACTAACCCCGGACGAATTCAGGCCGGATATTACTTATCTGCGTCGGATTTCCGGCCGAACCAGCGTCGCTTCTTCGGTTTCGGTTCTTCCGCTGGGGCGGGCGCTTCGGCGGGTTTCTCTTCTTCCGCAGGCGCCTCCCCTTCTGTTTTCTTTGGCTTGGGCTCAGCTTCTTTGCGCTTCGCCTTTTTCTCTTCCGCTGGCTTTTCCTCGACCACCTCTGCCATATCGACCCACTCAATGAATGCCATGGGAGCGGAATCGCTCTTACGCTGGCCAAGTTTCACGATGCGCGTGTAACCGCCATTGCGCTCCGCAGATCTTGGCGCGATGTCGTCGAACAATTTCTTCACCACACTCTTTTGGCGCAGCGTCGCCAGAGCAGTGCGACGCGCGTGAAGCGAGCCGTTTTTTCCGAGTGTGACCATCCGTTCCGCGAGCGGACGAACTGCTTTCGCCTTGGCCAGGGTGGTCTTAATTCGTTGATGTTCGATCAAGGAGCAGACTTGATTAGCCAGTAGCGCTTTACGGTGCTCAGCCGTGCGACCCAGTTTGATCGTCTTTTTTTGGTGCCTCATGAAGCAGCGAATGTGTTTCTAGAGTTGACGCTTACTCTTCGCCAGCCGCTCCGCTCGGGCCAGCACCATCGCTGCTCACCGGAACGTCCAGAAGGCCGGGTTCGAATTTCATGCCCAGGCTCAGACCAAGCTGTTGCAGTTTGTCCTTAATTTCGTTCAACGATTTCTTGCCGAAATTACGGTACTTCAGCATCTCGGCTTCGGTTTTTTGGGCAAGCTGACCCACGGAAGTGATGTTCGCGTTATTCAAGCAATTGGCTGCGCGCACGCTGAGCTCTATTTCGTTCACGCTCATGTTGAGCAGTTTCTTGAGCTTTAGGTTTTCTTCGCTTACGCCAGCAGGTGTCTGGTCAAACTCGATGACCTCTTCGTTGAAGTTCACGAACACGTCGAGGTGATGTCGCAAAATGGCCGAGGCCTGGAGCAACGCATCGTCCGGCGTCAGGCGGCCGTCGGTCCAAATTTCAAGAATCAGCTTGTCGTAATCAGTGCGCTGGCCGACACGAGTGTTTTCGACCGCGTACTTGACACGCGTGACGGGGGAAAAGATGGAATCGATCGGGATTAGACCAATCGGCTGATCCTGACGCTTGTTTTCCTCAGCGGTAGCAAAGCCGCGGCCGACGCGCACATCAAGCTCAGCGTCGAATTTGTGCTTCTTGTCCAGCGTACAGATGATCTGCTTCGGATTGAGCACTTCGTAGCCTTGGACCACCTGAATGTCGCCGGCGGTCACTTCGCCCTCCTTGTTTATCGTGAGCGAAAGCTTCTTCGCCTCGTGATCGTCTGCTTTAAATTTCACCTTCTTGAGATTGAGGACGATGTCGGTGACGTCCTCGACTACGCCTGGAAGCGTGGCGAATTCATGCTGCGCGCCCGCAATCTTTACTGCGGTGATGGCTGCGCCTTCGAGAGATGAAAGCAGGACGCGCCGGAGTGAATTCCCAACAGTATGCCCATAACCGGCCTCAAACGGCTCGGCGGTGAATTTGGCGTAAGTATCTGTGGCTGTGCTCTCGTCTTTAGCGAGAGTTTTCGGAATCTCAAAACGACCGTAACGGATTGGCATATTCTTAGTTAGCGATTAAACGAGAAACTGATTCGGTGATTTTGCCGGAGACAAATCTCCTGATCATTAAATCGCTGAGTCGCTATTCCTTCGTTCGCCGGGTTCCCCCTGGCGAGTGCGGTCTCACGTCCAGCGACTGAGACCCAGGGACCAACGGCGTAATTAAAAACTCGCTGCGGAGCTTGGAATTAAAGCCAAATCCGCCATTTTGCAAGCGGACATTTGGTAGGGCGCGACCGCCGGGCGCGCCGATTCCCGTGCGACGGACGGCTTCCCGCAACTGCCGGATTTTCGCTAGTTACCCTTCCACGATTTCGTCCGGCAGCTCATTCGCGTTTGCCGCCGCTCTTGGAAAATGCGCGGCGAGTACCTTGCCGATTTCCTCAATGCCTTCGACGATGGCGTGACTGAACTTCTCATTCTGAAAATGCTTCCGCATTCCATCCACAACGCGCTGCCAGAATCGCTCGCCGCATTTCTCGTGAATCGCTTCATCACCAACAATGGCGAATTTGTGCGCTCGCGGAGCTACAAAAATAAGCACGGCATTGCGTTCGCGGGTCTTGTTCATTCCAAGCTGGCGAAATTTTTTCTGTGCAACGATCAGCGGATCGACACTCAGTTTACCGCGTTGAACAAAAACACGAATCTCGCCGGAAGTTTTTGATTCAACTTCACGAATCGCGGCAACGATTCGATCGTGCTCGAGCTTGCTAAGAAATTCTTTCGTTCGCATTCGTTACCAGCTCGATCCTGCGCCGCCGCCTCCAAAACTCCCGCCACCGCCGCTGAACCCGCCGCCACCTCCACCGCCAGATGACCAACCACCGCCACCACCGCCTGCAGGGAAAAATATTGGGCCGCCTCGGCCCGATGAATAACCGTAACCGCCAAGTCGCCGGAGCACTCTGGAAATAACGATCAGTGCGATGAGAAAAATAATGAAGAATAAGAAGCTTGGAGCGCCACCACCACGATGCCCCTCGGCAACAGTCTTTCCCGTTCCCTTGTACTCGCCGCGGATCGCCTTAAAGATTGAATCGATCCCGATCGCGATCCCGCCTTCGTAATCGCCGCTGCGAAAATGCGGCTTGATTTTGTATTCGGTGATATCGAACGCAGTTATGTCTGGCAGTGCGCCTTCCAACCCGTAACCGACTTGAATAAACATTTTGCGGTCCTGAACGAACACGAAAAGCACGGCGCCATTGCGACGTTCCTTTTGGCCGACGCCCCACGCCTGGGCGACACGTTGTGTGTAATCTGCAATGTCGGAGTCGGTCTGCATCTTCGGGAAGACGGCGACGACGACCTGGTCCGACGTTTCGCGCTCAAATTGGGCGAGCTGTTCGTTAAAGCGATAGGCAGCTTCTTTTGAAACGACGCCGGCGAAATCGTTGAAATAGCGGTCGGGTTTCGGTGGAATGACTTCTGCGGCTTGTGACTCTATTGTCAGCGACCCGAGCAATGCTGCTATTAAAAGGACGACTTGTTTGATACGCTGTATTTGTGGTGGGAGCCGCGTCGGCTGCTGAATCGCGAGCCCCCCGCCCGCCGCTACCGCAAGATTGAGAATCACCTTATGGCGACGCAGCAGTCGCAGGCGTCGGCGCGGGGCCCTGATTCAAATTCCCGGCGGGCGTCGGCGCAGGGCCAAAATTAAATTGCACCGGCGGCGGTTTCTCCGCGCCGGCTTGCGCCGTGAAAAATGGTCGCGGCGGAAAACCGAGCATTCCCGCAATCAAATTTGTCGGAAAACTGCGCACTGCCACGTTGTAGTTCTGCACGGCGGTGTTGAAGTTACCGCGTTCGACCGAGATCCGGTTCTCTGTGCCTTCCAGCTGCGCCTGTAGACCAACAAAGTTCTGATTAGCTTTTAACTCTGGGTATCGTTCCACGACTACCAAAAGGCGCGAGAGCGCGTTGCTCAACTGTCCTTGCGCAGCCTGGAATTGTTCAAGCTGCGCCGCATCTGTAGGCGCCTTGTTTGGGTCAAGTTGCACGCGGCCAACACTGGCACGCGCATTTGTCACCTCGGTTAGCGTCGATTTTTCGAAATTAGCCGCGCCCGAAACTGTGTTCACCAGATTCGGTATCAAATCTGCGCGCCGCTGATAGACGTTTTGCACCTGCGCCCAGCTTTGATCGACGGTTTGCTGCAAGCGGACGAGACGATTATAACTGCCACCTAGTGCCAGGGCCGCAATAACGACAATAAAAAGAAGGATTGCGAGTAGCACACCGCAACCCATTGTGAATTTGCTCATAAGGAATATTGAGGATCGTTAACGATTATTTCTTTAAGACTGCGGTTACTTGTGAGGCGACCACCTTCCATGCGCCATCCTGTTTTATAAATGATCCGTCCACACAAATTTCCCGCCGAGAAGATTTTGTTTTCGCTCATGTGCCCTGATCGTTCCCTGGCCTACGACTATTCCAGTATCTCCATACAAGCGCACTTGTAGATCATCGATTTTGAATTCCGTGAAAACGATGTCGCCGCTCATGCTCTTCAAGTCTTCCCGCTTGTTCACGATGCTGCCATCGGGCCAGACAACTGTGCAATTTTCTGCCTCCAGGCCCCGGGTGTATGAGCTATCACCTTTCATGCGCGCTTCGGCCCAGTCATGCTGGATCTTAATGAGCGCCTGCTCATCCTTCGAGTTTTGTTTCATCGACGTCCGGAAGCGTTTGCCAGACGAACGAGTAAGTCAATCCTGCATATGAGTTACTGGATGCGGCCTAGCAGAAGCCGCAGAAAGTGCGCGTCGGAAAACCTTGCGTTTGATCCCTGCCGCACAACGACCGCCTCTAGCGAAGGGATAACGAACAAGCGCTGATAGCCCGACCCAAGTGCCACGACCATGTCTGCTGGCGCGTCCTTGCACACGCAAACATTTGTCCATTGCGCATCCTGCCACCGCAAGTCGAGCATTCGTTCCATGTCTGCCTCGCGGCCGTTCGGCGCTTGCTGATTTAACCAAAATGTGAGGCCGTACGACGGGTTTGCTGACGAACCGGCAAACGCCTCTCGCAAAAGAGCTGCTGGAACAATTTGTCGCCCATGATAGCTACCTTTGCCGAGAACCAGCTCGCCAAGCCGCGCCCATTCGCGAGCAGTCAGGTCAAATCCTGTTGCGGGCAGCGGATTGCTCCGAGCGTCTTTTTTGTAGTTGAGCCGACCTAGTCCAAGGCGGTTCGATACACGTCCTTCGAAGTAGCTGATTACGTCGCGCCCTTTTAGTTTTCGGCGCAGCAGCTCGGAAAAAATTTGCAGATGGCTCGGCCCATAAATAAAAGCCGAGCCTGGTCCAGCAACGCTCGGTAGTCGAATCGCCATCGCATTCCGATCACGGATCGACGGCCGTTGAAGACGAGAAGCGCCTTCAATGCCATCGGTTTGGCTTAGCAGTTCCCTGATGGTGATCTGCGATTTGCGCGAATCGCTCTTCCATTCCGTGATCGTATCGGAGACGGGATCGTCGAGCTTGAACAATCCATCGCGCATCGCGGCGAGTGCCGCAATGCCCCAAAAGGTTTTTGTCCCGCTGAAGATTGGCCATCGTTCCCGAGGCGACCCGCCATTGGCATAATGCTCGAAAATCGTCCGGCCATTTTGCACCACCAGCATGGAGACGCCGCGCTTGCTCTCAGAATATTTTGCAGCACGTGAGCAATCAGCGGCCTGGATTTCAGCACCCGCTGACGTCGATGTTGCAAGCGCAAGGACCAAGAAGCTGCCTGGCTGTGCTAAGCATAACCATGAAGAACCATTCATGCGCAGATCGCGTCGCCGAGGGCAAACGCCTATGATTCCGGCGTTGTAGCCGGAGTCGATGACTCCGGCGCGTTGGCATCGCCAGCGCCAGTTGGAACACGCGCCGTTGGCAAATGGCGTGTGCGCAACTCTTCCACATTCGGCAATTCGTCCAGATTCCGAAGCCGAAAATGATTCAGGAAAAATTGTGTAGTTTCGTAAAGCAGCGGACGCCCAGGGATTTCCGCGCGACCCGCGATTTTAACCAGCCCGCGCTCCATCAATGTTTGAAGCACGCCATCAATGTTAACCCCTCGAACTGCTTCGACGTCTGCGCGCGTGATAGGCTGGCGATACGCGATAATCGCGAGCGTCTCCAGCGCAGGCGCACTTAACCGAGCCGGTTTTGGCGCGGGAAAAAGCTGACGCACCCACTGAGCGTATTTGGGATCAGTAGCGAGCTGCCAGCCTTCCGCCTTTTCGTTAAGCTGAAATGCCCGCTGTTGCTCGATACACTCGATTTTCAATTGTTCGAGTGCCGCAGCAACCTCCGCTTCAGTTATCCGAGCGAATTCGTTAGGCGAAAATTCATCTTCCGCGCCGGCTCCCTTGATAGCTCCCGTCAGTTCACGGATCGAAAGCGGTTTCTGTGCGCTAAATAGAAGCGCTTCGATTACTCGGGACAAAGTCATGCGTCGTATAGTCCTATGTGTCCTATGCTCCGATCGCGTTTTGTATTGCATCAGCGATTCGGTCCGCTTGCTTGTCGATCTTCTCGAGTTCGCGACCTTCAATGAGCAGACGAATTTTTGGCTCGGTACCCGAATAACGCAGAAGCACGCGTCCTTTGCCGGAGAGCTCCTTCTCGGCTTCGCTTACCAATTTCATCACCGTATCCAGCTCGGCGAGCGGGCGCTTTTCCTTCACGATCAAATTCCTTTGGGCTTGCGGATATTTTTCCAAACAGGCCTTCAATTTACCCAAGGGCTGACCGCTCTTGTGCATGATGCGGAGAATCTGGAGCGCGCTAATGATGCCGTCGCCGGTGGTGGTGAAATCACGGAAGATGACGTGACCGCTCTGTTCGCCGCCTAGATTAAGTTTTTTCTGTGTCATCTCTTCAATCACATAGCGATCGCCGACTTTTGTCCGCACTACTTTTCCGCCCTTGGCGGCTAGCGTTTCATCCAGTCCAAAATTGCTCATAACGGTGGCCACGACCGTGTTTTGCTCCAGCCGGCCAGCGCTTAAAAGATCCAGCGCCGCGATGGCGAGAATCTCGTCGCCATCGACAATCTCTCCATCTTCGTCACACAATAGGACGCGATCGGCATCGCCGTCATGCGTAATGCCAACATCCGCGCCGCTCACCTTCACGATTCGCTGGATTTCCTCGGGATGAATACTGCCGCACCCGTCATTGATGTTCATGCCGTTAGGTTGGTTATGCGCCACAGCAACATCCGCGCCGAGTTCGCGCAGAATGCACGGCGTCGATTTGTAAGCGGCGCCATTTGCGACGTCCACAGCCACCCGCATTTCCTCGAGTGACATTCCACGTGGAAAACTCGCCTTGGCGAATTCCACGTAGCGACCAAGCGCATCGTCGATGCGCGTCGCGCGTCCGATCTTGTTGGCGGTTGGCCGGATCGAATCGATTTCGCCGCTAAAAACGAGCTGCTCGATTTTTTCCTCAACCTGGTCATCCAGCTTGTAACCGTCGTGGCGAAAAAATTTGATGCCGTTGTCCTGATAGGGATTATGCGAAGCCGAAAGGACGATTCCGGCATCGGCGCGCAGCGATCGTGTGATGTAAGCTACGCCCGGCGTCGGCAACGGTCCGATGACAAGCACATCGACTCCGAGTGAAGTGATCCCGGCCACTAGCGCATTTTCGAGCATGTAACCGGAAAGACGCGTGTCTTTGCCAAGCACGATCTTGGGCCGTGCACCTGCCGGAGTCTTGCGCGGATTTAGCTGTGTGAAAACATACGCGGCTGCCCGCCCCAATTTCAGCGCGGTCTCAGCAGTGACTGGCTCGACGTTCGCGACACCGCGTACGCCATCCGTTCCAAAGATCTTCTTTTCCGTCACGGCATAATTGAAACGCTCGAACATTAGTTCGTAAACGGCAAAATTTGGAATTCCGTGAAATCGATTCCCGTTATAATCGCCGCAGCTCGGCATGACCCGCATTGGACGCCACGGCCACACAGGCTTAAGATTGGAGCGCTTTTTTTTCAGCGTGGATGCGAATGCCGAGTCGCACGGTGAACGAGGACCGCCCCGAGCGGAGATGCCGAGAGAGTTCGGCGATTACGAATTGCTGGAGGAAGTCGGTCGCGGCGGTCAAGGCGTAGTCTTTCGCGCCTGGCAAAAGAGCCTCAACCGCACAGTCGCGGTAAAGATCATTGGCATTGGTCAGTTGACGACCAACGCTCACTTGAAACGCCTTCGCAGGGAAGCGGAAGCAGCGGCGAAACTAAATCATCCGGGAATTGTTCCGGTCTACGAAGTCGGTGAACGCGACCGCACGTACTACTTCAGCATGCGGTTCGTCGAGGGAGATTGTCTCGATGACGTAGTCAGTCGCGGTTCGATATCGGTGCAGCAGGCAGCAGAGCTGATCGCGAAAGTCGCGCGCACTGTCCACTACGCACATCAACACGGCATTCTGCACCGAGACATCAAGCCGGGAAACATTCTGTTGGATGCAGAAGGCGAACCACACCTGAGCGATTTTGGTCTGGCCCGATTAGTCGAACAGGGAAGTACGGTCACGGGTTCACTGGAGGTAATGGGCACGCCGAGTTACATGGCGCCAGAGCAAGCGGTGGGTAACAACGCGGCCGTTGGCAGCGCAACGGACGTTTATGGACTTGGCGCGGTTCTCTACGAACTGCTCACTGGCCATCCGCCTTTTGCCGGGGGAACAACCTACGAAACCATCCGACTGCTGCTGGATTCCGAACCGCGGCAACCGCGTCTATTGAACCGGAAAATAGATCGCGACCTTTCTGCTGTTTGCCTGAAGTGTCTCGAGAAAAATCCGCGGCAGCGTTACTCATCAGCTCTGGCACTAGCCGAAGATCTTGAACGTTGGTTAAGGCACGAACCAATCCGCGCGAAGCGCAGCGGATTTTTTACACGCGCAAAAAAATGGGTCCAACGGAATCGAATAATTGCCGCCCTCATGCTGCTATCGGTCATCCTCGCAGCCGGTCTGAGCCTGATGGTTTGCGAACGTGAATCAGCGCGCTGGATACCTGCGGGAATCGCCGTTCTTCCCTTTGAAAATCTGAGCGACAACAAAGAGGACGCTTTCTTTGCGGACGGCGTCCAGGACGACGTTTTGACGAAGCTGGCAAAGATCGCCGATCTCAAAGTGATCAGCCGGACCAGCGTGATGGGATATCGCGGCAAACGGGACTTGCGTCAGATCGGGCGCGCGCTCGGAGTTTCACATGTGTTGGAAGGAACCGCGCGGCGCGACGGCGGTAAAGTGCATGTCAACGCGCAGTTGGTGGACACTCGCACCGACACGGGAGTCTGGGCGGACGGATATGATCGGGACCTCAAGGAAGCATTCGCAATCCCGACCCAGATTGCCCAAAAAGTCGCCGAACAACTGCGCGTCAAAGTTTCAACTGCTGAGAAGGTGGCAATTGAGCGGAAGCCGACCGACGATCTCGCCGCCTTTGATCTTTACGCGCAGGCTAGGAACCTTCTTGCCACGCCGATCTTTAGCGCCACCGGAGACGCGAACCTTCTGCAAGCAGTCAACCTGCTGAATCAGGCCGTTGCGCGTGATCCGGAATTTTTCGAGGCCTTCTGTCAGCTCGCGCACGCTCATGACCTCTTGTACTTTCTTGGTAACGACCGTACTCCTGCACGGCTTGCAATGGCGGACAGGTCGACACAGGCGGCGTCTCGCCTTTTTCCAGATGCAGGGGAAACGCACCTCGCACACGCGGAAAATCTCTACCGGGGATACCTTGATTATGATGGCGCTCTAGCTGAACTGGAAGCTGCCGTCCAGTCTCTGCCAAATGACCCGCGGATCTTTGAACTAGAAGGCTACATTCAGAGGCGTCAGGGGCGATGGGAAGAGGCCATACGAAATCTTGAACGAGCAGCTGATCTAGATCCGCGCAATGTTTTTACTTTGGAGCAGCTCGCGCTGAGTTACCAACTTCTCCGGCGCTACGGCGAAACCGAATCCTTGTTGGATCGCATATTGACCATTGAACCGAACAATCTCGAGATAAAAGCAGCACGTGCGTTCGTCGAACTGGATTGGAAAGCCGATACGCAGCCCTTGCATCAATTGATCGAGGAAGTCAGAGCAACAAATCCGGGAGCTACACCAAGTATCGTTAACTACTGGCTCTTTTGCGCGTTGGCCGAACGCGACGCTGCTGGAGCAAGAGACGCTTTAATCGCCTCAGGCGAGAATCCGATCACGTTGGCCAACGAAAATGTCGTTTTCAGTCGTCCATTTGTTGAAGGGCTAATCGCTCGCATGACAAACGACGATGCCAAAGCGCGGTCGGCGTTTACCTCGGCACGATTGGAGCAGGAGAAAATCATCGGGGTCGAACCCAATTACGGCCCCGCGCTCTGCGTGCTTGGTTTGATAGACGCCGGTCTTGGCCGCAAAGAGGAAGCGCTTCGCGAAGGCAGCCGAGCTGTCGACCTCCTTCCGGTGAAAAAGGATGCGGTTGGTGGCGCAGAAATAGTCAAGTATCTCGCGGCAATTGCTGCGTGCGTGGACGACAAGGACCTCGCCAATGAACAGCTTGCTATTATGGCCACTCGCCCTAGCCCCGTCAGCTATGGTCAATTGAAGCTCCTGCCATTTTGGGATCCGTTGCGCGCCGATCCACGCTTCGAAAAAATCGTTGCCTCTCTGGCGCCTAAATAACTTCACCACGGATGACGCGGATGTTTTGGAGTGCGGCGCTGCTGCGCCGCTCTTCTACTGCCACTGCCCACGAAACACGCGAACCACCACGAACTAATCCAATCGGAACTTTTATCCTCCCTAGCTTGATTTTGGCGCGACCTTTTTGCTTGATCGTCGCCTGCCACCTGGACAATAAGAGGGTTTCCCTGAGCACGATTGGTGGAGATACGCAAAACGGAGCAGTCGCATTCACGACGACCCACTGGAGCGTAGTGTTAGCCGCTCAGGGCGAATCGCCGGCAGCACAAGAGGCGCTCGAAAAACTCTGCCGCATTTATTGGTGGCCTCTTTACGGTTTCGTGAGGCGGCAGGGCTACAGTCCAGACGAAGCACAAGATCTGACCCAGGGTTTCTTCGCTTTGCTGCTAGAGCGTCGCGATCTCGACGCCGTCCGCCGGGAAAAAGGGCGTTTGCGTTCCTACCTTCTCACGTCACTGAAAAATTTTTTGGGGAAAGCGAGACGCCGGGAACTGACAATGAAGCGCGGCGAGGGCCGAGCGTTGGTTCCCTTGGAAGAATTGCTCGCGCGCGAGCGCGCCGATGTCGAGCCGACGGACACTTTGAGCGCTGATCTAATTTACGAGCGTCGCTGGGCTTTAACGCTGTTAGAGC
>JBKPGQ010000364.1:0-1266 GCA_046729455.1 Verrucomicrobiota bacterium | reverse complement strand
AATCGCTTGAGCTCGACGCTGTATTCCATCGGGAATTGGCGGACGAGATCGTTGACGAAACCGTTGACGCTCAAGCTCATTGCCTGGGCCTCGGTGAGGCCGCGCTGTTGCATGTAGAAGATCTGCTCGGTGCTCACCTGGCTGACACTGGCTTCATGCTGAACGGCATTGCCGGTTCCGCGCACCGTGATCGCCGGATATGTGTCCGTTCGCGAGGTTGCATTAATAAGCAACGCGTCGCACTCGGTGTTGTTCTTGCAGTTCTTCAGGTGTTTCGGCACGTGGACCAAGCCGCGATAAGTGGCGCGCCCTTTGCCGATGGAGATCGATTTGGAAACGATGTTGCTGGTCGTCTCGTCCGCTGCATGGATCATTTTCGCTCCAGTGTCCTGATGCTGGCCGTCGTTAGCGAGCGCTATGGAAAGAACTTCGCCGCGCGCCTTACGACCCTTCATGATCACGCTGGGATATTTCATCGTGAGCCGCGAACCGATATTGCAATCGATCCATTTCACTTCTGCGTTTTCCTGAGCGAGACCGCGTTTGGTGACAAGATTGAAGACATTCGACGCCCAGTTCTGCAAAGTAATGTACTGAATCTTGGCGCCCTTGAGCGCGACCAATTCCACGACAGCGCTATGCAATGTGGGCGTGTTAAATTTCGGCGCAGTGCAGCCCTCCATGTAGGTCACTTCCGAGCCTTCATCGGCAATGATGAGCGTGCGCTCGAACTGGCCGAAGTTTTCTGCATTAATCCGGAAGTAAGCCTGCAGCGGATGCTTCACTTTCACGCCGGGAGGAACGTAAATAAACGAGCCGCCGCTAAAAACAGCGGAATTCAGTGCGCTGAATTTGTTATCGGCAATCGGAATGACTTTGCCGAACCATTTCCGGAAAATTTCTGGATAATTTTTCAGGCCTTCCCTTGATCCAACAAAAATGACGCCCTGTTCGCCAACCGCTTTCTTAATATTTGAATAGACTGCTTCGCTGTCGAACTGCGCTTCCACACCTGCCAGGAATTTTCGTTCTTGCTCAGGAATGCCGAGACGCTCGAATGTGCGTTTAATATCGTCCGGCACCTCCTCCCAACTCCGTTTTGGTTCCGTCCCCGGAGACAGATAATAACGGATTTTGTTAAAGTCGATGGCCTCAAGGTCCTTGCTTGCCCAGTGCGTGGGGAGCGGTTTTTCCAGAAATGTTTTCAGTCCGCGCAAGCGATACTCGCGCACCCAGTCCGGATCGTCTTTTACGTCGGCGATGTAG
>JBKPGQ010000363.1:0-8167 GCA_046729455.1 Verrucomicrobiota bacterium | reverse complement strand
TCGCGGAAAACAGGCCTGCCGTGACGCATTGCTAAAGGAGATGAAACTTGCACCCGGCCCGCGGGGTCCGGTCTTCGGCATGGTGACTCGCGTCGTTCACGAAAAAGGTTTCGAAATTCTGGTGCCGCTTCTCGATCGACTTTTGTGGGATGATGTGCGCCTGATCATTCTCGGAGAAGGCGATCCCGCCTACGAAACTGCGCTTGCCGTCGCAGCCAGAAAATTCCCGACGAGGTTCGCATATCAAAAGGATTACGACGCAAAACTGGCACACCTGATCGAGGCAGGGATGGACATCAGCCTGATTCCATCACAGTTCGAGCCAGCGGGTTTGAGCGCGATGTATAACCTAAAGTACGGTGCTCTCCCGGTTGCGCGCGCGACCGGCGGAATTCAGGAGATCATCGAGGCCTACGATCCGATCTCAGACAGCGGATACGGTTTCCTTTGTTACGAATATTCCAGCGAAGCCTTCTGGGATGCGATTAAGCGCGCGCGACAAGCCTTCCGCGACCGGCACCTCTGGACCAAGCTGCTGAAACGGGCGATGACGCGCAATTTTTCCTGGGATGCATCTGCGCAGCGCTACGAGGCCCTATACAAAGAACTTGTTGGCGCCGCCGACCAAGCGGCAGCGTAGCTCGCCGCCACAGGGTCGCGTAACGAGCAAGCTTTCTACTTGTCAAACCGAGCCATCTGTGGAACTTTGGCCGGCTTTTTTCTCTCCGGCTCATGGCTTACGCAATTATCAAGACTGGCGGCAGGCAGTTTCGCGTCGCGGAAGGCGATACGATCGATGTCGATCTTCTGGATGTCGATCAGGGTAAGACCGCAACATTCGGCGAGGTGCTGATGTTTGCCGACGGAAAAGACGTGGCGCATGGGAATCCGCTGGTTTCCGGGGCAAAAGTGACTGCCGAAGTTCTGGAACAGCGCAAGGACAAGAAAGTCATCGCGTTCAAGTACAAGCGGCGCAAAGGTTATCACCGGACGGTCGGCCATCGTCGCAAATTGACGCGCGTGAAGATCAAGAGCATCAATGTAGGAGCGAAAAAGGCGGGAACCAAAAAGAGTGAAGAGTAACGTCCAAAGCTCAACACCCAACACCTAACGTCGAACTGAAGTATGGCTCATAAAAAAGGACAGGGCAGCGTTAAGAACGGCCGCGACAGCGTCAGCAAGCGGCTGGGTGTGAAAAAATTCGGCAGCGAAAGGGTTGTCGCCGGCAATATCATTGTGCGGCAACGCGGCACAAAATTTTTGCCCGGGAAAAACGTCGGACTCGGGCGGGATTATACGATTTTTGCGCTGGTTGATGGAAGCGTGCGCTTCGACCGTTCCGGGCGCCGGGTAAATGTCGATCCATTGGTGACCGGAGATTAGCCCGGTCGATTCTGCTTTCCAGTTTCGAGCTGCCTGCGCTATAAACTGCTTTCCCCTATGCGATACAACACGTTTATCCTTTTTGGCGCGCCGGGCAGCGGCAAAGGTACACAGGGCAAGACGCTCGGCACGATCCCACGCTTTTATCATTGCGCCTGCGGCGATGTATTTCGCTCCATCGACACGCGTACGAAAGTCGGCAAAGCATTCCTTGAATACTCGAGCAAAGGCCAGCTCGTCCCGGACGATATCACCGTGGAGCTTTGGCGAGAGGCAATCGATGCGGCAGTGGAAGCGCACAAGTTTAAACCGGACATCGACACGCTCGTGTTGGACGGTATTCCTCGGAATGTTGGGCAGGCCAAGATCATGGAGGAAATGATCGACGTTAAAAAAGTCTTTCATCTCGCGTGCCCAAGTCGCGAGACGCTTTTTTATCGGCTCAAAAAGCGCGCCCTGAAGGACAACCGCCTCGACGACGCAAACGAGCAGGTTATCCAGCGACGCCTTGACATTTACGAAAAGGATTCGAAGCCGGTGCTTTCGTATTATTCGAATGAGCTGGTTACCGTGGTTGACGCGACTCAGCCGCCCGCCAAAGTTCTGCTCGATATTCTAAAGAGCCTGAACGGCGTGTATGAGCCAGCAGCAGTTTGAAAATTTCACAGCTTCCAGCCTCTACTGTGAAAAGTGCAGGGCCGCGATGCCTGTGCGCGAGCGGTTGCTTTTAGTCCTGCCCGACAAAGAGATTTTCGATTATCTCTGCACTGGCTGCGGATCGTCGGTAGGCCGCCGCGAGATCACGGCCGGTGAAAAATTGATGGCGCAAGCTATGGCCGGACGGCGTCGACGTCGCTCCACAGAGGTGCATCAACTCACGCCGTAACTCGGCATGCGCATCGTTTTCATCGGCACCGGCGAAATCGGCGTGCCGACACTGCAAGCTTTGCTCCAATCGGAACACGAGGTCGTTGGCGTTGTGACGCAGCCCGACAAGCCAGTCGGGCGCGCTCAATCCATCGAACCACCGCCGATTAAAAAAGCGCTCGCCGCAACGAAGATGCGAGTTTTGCAACCTGCGCGGATCAAAAAACAAACAGCGATTGAAGAAATTCGCGCGTTAAAGCCGGATGTAGTTGTGGTCATGGCTTATGGGCAACTCTTGCCGCGTGAAGTCCTCGAAATTCCAAAGATCGCCTGCTTGAACCTGCATGCGTCGCTTTTGCCGCGCTGGCGCGGCGCCGCGCCAATCCAGGCAGCGATTGCAGCGGGTGATCCGGAGACCGGCATCACGGTGATGTACATGGATGAAGGACTCGATACAGGCGACATCTTACTGCAGCGCACCATCGACATTAAGCCTAACGACACAGGCGGTTCGTTGCATGATCGATTGGCGCAGATTGCGCCTGAAGCGTTACTGGAATCTTTGCAATTGCTGGCGAACAGAAGAGCGCCACGCACTCCGCAGGACAACGCTTTTGCGATTTACGCTCCTAAGCTGAAACGTGAAGACGGCAGAATCGATTGGTCGGAATCAGCCGAAGCGATTGAGAGAAAAATCCGCGCGTTCAATCCATGGCCAGGCGCGTTTATGGCTATCGAAACCAACGGGGCGCGCAATTTGAAGATTTTCTCGGCAGCGGTCGTCAACCTTCAAGGAAGGCCCGCCGAAATCCTGAGAAGCCAGAATCAGTTGGTCATTGCCGCAGGCAAAGGCGCTTTGTCATTACACGAAGTCCATTTAGAAGGAAAACAACGGATGAGTGCGGCTGAATTTTTGCGCGGACATACTTCTATCACGCGCGTGACAGGCTGATTCTGGGGAGCATAGGCTGCCAGCCTGTTCATTTCGGCAGCTTGCCGAAATGTTTGTATCGACTCGTGATGTCCTTCGGAACGTTGCCTGCAGGCTGCCGGCAACTACAAGCTAGCAGCCTGTGCTGCCCAGATCGCGGATAGACAAGCTCACCATTTTGCTTTCCAAAGTTGGGCGTGTCTTGTTTTATCTTGAGGTCAAGCGATGCAGACCGAGCAGCCAGCGTATAAACGCATTGTTCTCAAACTTAGCGGCGAAGCGGTGCAAGAGCGCGGCGGGCGCGACAACATTTCGCCAATTGTTGTACGCGAGATTGCTGAACGGATAAAAGAAGTCCGTGACCTCGGAGTACAAGTATCAGTGGTTATTGGGGGCGGAAATATCTGGCGCGGCATCTCTGCGTCGCATCGCGGCATGGACCGGACCACAGCCGATTATATGGGTATGCTTGCTACCGTGATTAACGCACTGGCGTTACGCAGTACGCTTGATCAAATGGGTGTCGAGACCCGTGTCCAGTCAGCCATCGACATGAGAAATGTGGCAGAGCCGTTCATCCTGGGACGCGCCATTCGGCATCTTGAACTCGGTCGTATTGTGATTTTCGCTGCCGGCACGGGAAATCCTTACTTCTCTACCGATACAACCGCGGCACTGCGCGCAAGCGAGATTCGCGCCGACGTGATCCTGAAAGCCACCAAGGTTGACGGTGTCTATGATCGCGACCCAAACAAGCACCCGGACGCGCGACGCTTCGACCAGCTCACTTTCTCGGAAGCACTTGCGAAGCGTTTGCAAATTATGGATTCAACTGCGTTCAGCCTGTGCATGGACAACAAAATACCCATCGTCGTTTTCGACATGAATAACCCCACCAATATCCGCGATGCCGTACTCGGGCGAAAAGTCGGAACACTGGTTTGCGATGAGCTTCCAGCGAAGTAAAGATTCAGGGACATGAGCAGAGACGACATTCTTCTGGAAGCCGAGATGTCGATGGAAAAGAGCGTCGATTACATGGTGCATGAATTTGCCGCCGTGCGCACCGGTAAAGCTTCGCCCGGTCTGGTCGAAAACGTGGATGTCCACGCCTACGGATCGACCATGAAACTAAAGCAACTCGCGTTGATCACGACACCCGAGTCGCGTTTGCTCGTTGTTCAGCCATTCGACGCTGGCACGGTGCAGGACATCGAGAGGGCCCTCAAGGAATCGAAGATCGGCATCACGCCTGCGATTGACGGGAAAATCATTCGGCTGCCAATCCCGGAACTATCAGAAGAGCGACGCAAGGAACTGGTCCGTTCCCTGGGCAAAATGGCCGAGGAAGCGCGTGTGCGTGTGCGCGCCAACCGCCGGACTGCACTCGACGAAGCGAAGAAACTGAAGACCGCGGGCGAATTGACCGAAGACGGTTTTCGCGATGTGGAAGAAGAAGTGCAAAAGCTCACCGATCGCTTTGTCAAATCGGTGGACGATCACCTCAAGCACAAGGAAGCGGAGATCCTGAAGGTGTAAGTAAGCCCAACCGAAAACACGAAAAAAATCTTTGCGTATTCAATTTTAGGCAACACACACACATCATGCGGATGTTGCACCCGGGCCCATCCGAGATCCTCTCCGAGAAGTTAGGGCGCATGACAGAATTCTCTTGCGATTGTTGGCACAGAGGACGCACGAATGGCAGATTCAGCGCAGGCTTCCCAGGATAATAACTCGCATCAAGGTCGCGCTCTGGGCATGGAAGGAGACCGGGCGACAGCAGCGCAGGGGCCTTCGCAAGTTGGAGTGAGTGGAGTGCAATCGAGGCCCAATCGCTTCGTCAAATCGCGGGCCACACTACATATTTCGGCATCCTTCTATACCGCGAAACTTTCACCGCAAGAGCAGTGCGCGACGGCGTTCGGATTGGTGACTTTGAAGCCTCCTTTTTGCAGGTCCTCGCTGTAATCGAGCACCGAGCCGCTGACGAAGAGCGCGCTTTTGGGATCGACAACCAACCGCACATTTGAGATCGGCACGAGAATATCGCGCTCCTTGGGGCCGTCTACTAGGTCCATGACGTATTGCAGGCCGGAGCATCCGCCGCCGACCACCGCCAGGCGCAACGCGCCGTCAGGCTTGCCCTTCTCCTGAAGTAGCGACTCCAATTTGCGGGCCGCTTTTTCGGTAATTTGGATCAGGCGTTCGTTACCAATCTTGTAGTTAGCAATCGGTGTTTCGGTAGTCATTCAGGCAGATTGGGCGTTAGTCCTTTTATTTTTGCGTCGCTGTACGGAGTAATTCGGCCACCTCGTTTTGGACGGTTTCCAGTTCGTTGAGACGCAATTGTGGATCAGGCACGACAAAGACATCGCCAGTTGTAGGTTGCTCATAGATCAAGACGCGTCCGTTGGTGTTCTGTTCAGTCTTCACTTGTTTCAGGACGCGCTTGCGCTCGAGCATCGCGGCCAGAACGTAGCAAGCATTCGCAGGTGGATTTTCGGATGCAATTAGACGGCGAAAAAGTTGTTCTGCGTTTTCCCTCGGCAGAGGCTCTGGTGGCTTCGGTGGCAATGGCTCGTAGCGCGATTTCCAAAATGAAAATGGCTGAATGTTTTCATTCCGATTGTTCCACGCCTCTTCGCTCAAATCCTCACGCCGATAGCCGTCAGCGCCGTGATAGAGTAACGTATAGAAATATTCTCCGGCAGCGAACGGCCGATGGGTCACGGCGCAGGCGTCGGCTCGGTGTGTGATTGCCCATTCGTTCGGAAGCGGGTTCATCGTGATACCATACGACGCGCGGCGAAAAGATGAAAACTTGGCGCCTCGCGGTTGGACGCCCGCAGATAGAGCAGATAGAGACCGATAGCGGCAAAAAGAAAATTCGGCGCCCAGGCCGCTACCCATGGAGAAACGCGGTCACCCTCGCCGAGTGCGAGAAACAGGTGCACCAGGAAGTTCATTGAAAAAACGAGAAAAACCGCAGCGGCGACACTCGATAACACACCCCGGCGTGAGTAGCCGATTCCAAGCGGCGCAGCAATGCAGACAACAACCAAACAGGTCCACGGTAGAGCGAGGCGGTACTGCAGATGTGTTCGAAACGGCGCGAGCAACGTAGCGGGGAAATCTGCATTGAAACGCAAATACTCCCGTAATTCTGGCAGGCTTAGAAATTCTGCGCGTTCATTTGCGCTGCCGAGCCGGAACGGAGTCTCACTCCAGTGCTCGATCTTGAGCGAAGGATAAATCTGCTCGTCAACGATATTTCCCGCGTGATCATAATGAACGACCTTCACATTCTCCAAATTCCAGGTTTTGGTTTCCGGTCGGTAGGAAGCGCGACTTGCGACGTAATTTGTAACGATATTGTCGTTCGTGTCCTGTTGAAGGACCTGAACGTTATTGAATGTGTTGCCCCGGGGAAGGAAATTTTGAATGAACCACGTGCGCAAATCGGTTCGGTTACGGAAAATTTGTCCCTGGATATAACGACTGGGGCGGGCCTGCGCTTCGGAAAGAAAATTTTTACGGGCGAGTTCCGCATGGGGCGCAAGCGAATAGTTGAGCGCCATGCTGCCTCCCACAGTCAGCAGTCCCATACCGATCAACGGCAGCAGAACGCGTGGTAGACTTATACCGGCGGTGAGCATGGAGACAATTTCGTTGGCGCGCGACATTCGACCCAGAGCGAAAAGGAGCGACAGCAGAAGGGAAACCGGGAGCAAAATAATCAAAACCTGCGGAATCTGCGTGGCGTAGTAACGAACGACCAAGAGGAGACGAACACGCTCATCGATGAACGTCGAAATGTTATCGCTCACGTCGAAAATGAGCCAGATGGAGATGAAGCCAGCGATGCAGTAAAGATAGACCTGCAAGAAATTGCGGATGACATATCGGTCGAGCAGTTTCATTGCGGTTTAGATGATTTCTTCCCAATTAGCGTACTCAAATCAATGGCGCGTGCCAAATCGCGGGCAAAATTGCAAATTCAAGTCCTTAATGGCGAAATCCGAATGACAAGGCGCGAAGGAATTTCATGATCGCATTGAAAGACAGCTTGGGCAGCGATTTTGTCGAACGTGTCCGCGCATTTTTCTCGGAAAGCGGGCCATTATCGAAGGCGAAGAATTTCGAGTTTCGCCCGCAACAACAGGAAATGGCGGCAACGATCGCCACTGCGCTGGAGGAAGAGCGCCATTTGGTAGTCGAAGCAGGAACTGGTGTAGGTAAATCGCTGGCTTATCTCACGCCGGCAATCTTATGGGCGATTGAGCAGCACAAAAAGGCAATCGTCTCGACGCATACGATTAATCTTCAAGAGCAACTTCTTTACAAAGACATCCCCATTCTGAAGAAGATTCTCCCGGTCGAGTTTGAGGCCGCGTTGATCAAGGGGCGCCAAAATTATCTTTGTCCGCGACGATTGGAACGCGCGCTACAGCAAGCTAACGACCTTTTCACCGGACCTGAGCAAAATGAGCTGAACAGGGTGGCGGAATGGGCGCGCACTACCCGCGACGGTTCGCTTAGCGATTTGTCAGTGGAGCCCGACCCGAAAGTATGGATACAGGTCTGCAGCGAAGCGCACATCTGCACGCAGAAAACATGCGGTCAGGATTCGCGCTGTTTTTATCAGCAAGCGCGGAAACGTCTGCTTGCGGCCGACGTTTTGGTGATCAACCACACGCTGCTCTTCATCCTGCTCGGCGATCCGGAATTGCAGGCTGAGCGCGAGAGCGGTTTCATTTTTCCGAATGATTTTCTCGTTTTGGATGAAGCACATACCGTCGAGCAGATTGCATCACGGCGAGTCGGCGTCGGCGTTTCGCAATATGGGCTACGATCGACAATCCAGCGGCTCTATAATGCCCGAACGCGCAAGGGCCTTTTCACCGTGACGCGCGATGCGGAAGGCGTAAGGCTCGCGGCTGAACTGATCGATGATGCAGAGAAGTTTTTCGCTGCGGTTGAATC
>JBKPGQ010000362.1:0-1291 GCA_046729455.1 Verrucomicrobiota bacterium | reverse complement strand
GCTCTTAGGCGCGTGGAGTCGTCAGCTTTCTACAGGTCAACGAGGCAGAAGCGCAAGCCGAAATTTTCTACGGTCCGTTCTACGGTCCAGTAAGATTTTGATGCAAAACTGCGCAACTCGTTAGGCTTGAATTACAAATCAGCTGAGCTATGCCGGCGTTCCCATACGAAAGCTGTTTTCAGCGAGTTGATCAAGAGTTCGTCACGACCAGCTTCCCGAGTTCCAAGCATGATCAATTCGTAGTATCGGGCATCGTGCCCATAAAGTTACCGGCTAGGAAGTCAACTTTATCGGAAACCATACGCCAGCGCCCAATGCGTGCGGGCTGCTGGCGATTTCTCCACGCTAACGATGATAAAGTAACTGCCTGTGGTTTTCGGAATGATGTGCGCAGCCGCAAAGTGCTCTTTCGCCCAACTGTCTGGTTGTTCCGCGAGGTTTCCGTCCGAATTATAAATATGAACGGACACCTTTGCATGATCGACTTCTGTTCCCAGCCAGAACCAATATTCATTCCCTTTAAACAATTGTTGCCGCACCGCTTTCCTTTCACCCGAAGCGAGGTCGCCTGCCCAGTAATCCTCGCGCAGGTGAAATCCTTGTTCTACATAGGGTTCTGCCGCCAGAAGAGCAAATGCCCGCGCGTAGACTGTGGTGGGGTCCACCCCCGCGAAAATCGCAGACGGTAGCACAACGATGGCCGCCAACAGGGAGGTCGTGCAGAGAAGGACCTTTGCGAAAGGGTTCACCCGAAATTTTCTCAATCTTTCTTGCTTTCTACAAATCAACGACTCTGAAGCGCAAGCCGAAATTTTCTACGGTCCGTTCTACGGTCGGGCAAGATTTTGACGCAAAACTGTGCAACACTGCGGAACGCACCGCGAAAGCGAAATTACGAATTACCTAGCGTCAGCAACGATATGCAAAACAGTGAAACGCTGCGCAATTCGGTAGGCTTGAATTACAAATCAGCTGCTCTACCAGCTGAGCTATGCCGACAAAAATGCGGCGCACTTTAACGCACAGGGCCGCTTGGAACAAGTTGCGAAGCTTAGAAGCGTGAACGCGTCGTGACGGAGAGCGGTTCGGCCGTCTCCAGCTTCTTGATCACAGTGCTGAGATAGACGGATTTGGGATAAATTGCCCTGTATTTCGTGATCTCGGCCCGGTTCAGCACTTTGAATCCGTAGCGCTCGAACATTTTCTCCCCGCGCCGGCTCTCAAACGTCACGATCTGCCCGTAAACACGTTTTTCGCCGGAGCGGTAGAGATAACTCAAATATGCGCTCAT
>JBKPGQ010000361.1:0-1751 GCA_046729455.1 Verrucomicrobiota bacterium | reverse complement strand
AGTGGAGACTGTGTACGGAATTTCCATCGCGTCGCCCCCTAGGCCAGCACTGGTTCGGCGGGAGGTTTGCGGTGAATCCGCTCGGTCGGCTCCACGGGTTCGTTCTGCATCGTGAAATCGCGTTCGCGCCCGGGGAGACTGTATTCGTAGGGACCGCGATAGGCCACAGGGGTATGAACAAAATTTCCGTGCGGCGGCGGTGAAGGCGCAGTCCACTCCAGGGTGGTCGCTTCCCACGGATTATCGTTCACCTTTTCGCCGTGTTTGATGCTCCAGAAGAAATTAATGATGAACGGGATTTGGGCGAGACCCATAATCCAGGCTGCCCACGAGATCGGCTGGTTCCATTGAAATCCAGTCAATCCCCAAATCGTGTGCTCGTTCGAAACATTCCATCCCTGTCCGCCATCGTACCAGCGACGATGCATTCCGGCCATTCCCTGTAAAAACATCGGCAGGAAAATCACGTTCATGCAAATGAGCGTCGGCCAGAAATGCACTTTGCCCCAGAACTCGCTCATCTTTCGACCAGTTGCTTTCGGGAACCAATAATAGATGCCGGCGAAATGTCCGAAGATTGTGCCTGGCGCGACGATGTAATGGAAATGCGCGATGACGTAATAGGTATCGTGCAAATACAGATCAGCTGAATTAAATGCCAGCGGGATACCCGTAAGACCGCCAATTCCGAACATCGGCAGAAACGCGATGGTAAAAAGCATGGGCACATTGAAGCGAATGGAGCCGCCCCACAGTGAAATGAAAAACGCGCTCAAGATGATGACTGATGGAATGGAGATCAGTAGCGTCGTCGTCTGGAAAAATGCGCTGACCGCTGTGCCCATCCCGGTCAACCACATGTGATGCGCCCAGACAATGAACGACAAAAATCCGATCACCAAAACGGAAAAGACCAGCGATTTATATCCCCAGAGCGGCTTGCGTGAATTGTTCGCCAGAATTTCCGCCACAATGCCGAACGCAGGTAAAATCAGCACGTAAACCTCCGGGTGTCCGAGGAACCAGAACAAGTGTTGCCACAAGAGCGGGCTACCACCGCCGCTGATCGACATTGGCACGCCATTCACAACCAGACCGCTCGGCAGGAAAAAGCTGGTATGCGCGAGGCGGTCCATCAATTGCATGAAGATCGCAGCTTCGAGTGGAGGGAACGCCAGCAGCAATAGAAACGCCGTGACAAATTGCGCCCACACGAAAAATGGAAGTCGCATCCACGTTAGCCCTTTGGCGCGCAGCTGAATGATCGTGGTAATGAAATTGACGGCGCCCAGCAGCGACGACGTGATCAGAAAAATAAAACCGATCAACCAGAGCGTCTGACCGTTAAACACCGGATTATGTCCCGGACCGGTATCCGCGATTCCCGCGAGCGGCGTATAGGAAGTCCAACCGCTCTTGGCTGCGCCGCCGGGCACGAAGAAACTGATTAGCATGATCACGCCGCCAACCGCGAACGCCCAAAAACTTGCAGCGTTCACCTTCGGGAAAGTCATGTCCGGCGCGCCGATTTGCAGCGGCACGACGAAGTTTCCGAACGCCGCGAACGCCAGCGGCACGACTCCGGCAAAGATCATGATCGTGCCGTGCATCGCGCCTAACGAATTGTAAAAATCGGGCGTCATTTTGCCGTCCGGCATTGAGCCGGGCCCGAAAATGTGCGGGAGAAATTTGCCAATCACCGGCAGCGTCTGGCCCGGATAAGCCAGTTGCCAGCGCATCAACATCATCAG
>JBKPGQ010000360.1:0-1978 GCA_046729455.1 Verrucomicrobiota bacterium | reverse complement strand
GCACGCGAGCAGAATGAGGATTCTGCTCGCGTGACGATTTTCCTTGGCTGCGGTTTTGCCGCGAAATATCGGGAAGGGGGCGGAAATTTTTCCGTGCCGCTGCAATGGATGCTCGGTCTGCAGCGATTGAAGCTAGATGCTATCTGGCTCGAGCTGTTGCCGGCTACGGATGATCAGCGGGCCGATCAGGCCAGGATTAACAACTTCCAGCGGCAACTCCGCGCGCATGGATTGGCTGGTCGCTACTGTTTGCTCTATCAGAAACCAACAGCGAGTACGCATGAGCTCGACGCGATACGTTGTATCGGAATGTCGAAACGAACGCTGCTTGATCGACTCGCCGGCCCAAACGCGCTGCTGAATCTCAGTTACTCAATTCACCCGCCATTTCTTTTGCAATTTGAGCGACGCATCTTTTGCGATCTGGATCCGAGTGAAATTTTTTATTGGATGACAAAAATGGAGCTGGGCCAGTCGTCTCACGACGAATTTTGGACGATCGGTCTTAACGTAAAGGGAAGCGATTGCCAGTTACCGAAGTCGTCTCTGCGCTGGAAAACATTTTATCCGCTGGCCGACACAAAACTCCTGCAAAGCCAACCTCCCCCCAGGCTGCGGAAATTCACTACAATTGGACAATGGTACTGGAGCGGAGCTGTAGAAGTCGCCGGAGAATTCCCCGACTTGTCCAAGAGAGTTATGTTCGAGCCTTATCTCGGTTTACCAACGCGCGTGCCGGACGCCCAGTTTGAACTGGCGATGAATATCAGCCCAGACGATCCGGAGAAGGCGCGTTTGCAAAAACTTGGCTGGCGCGTTGTCGATCCTCATCGGGTCGCGCGTAATCCGAGTGCGTATCGTCGATACATGGCGAGCGCACTTGCGGAGTTTACGGCCATCAAGGGCGTCGATGTAGCATGGCACACCGGCTGGTTAAGCGATCGGGCGGCAGCGTTTCTTGCACTGGGGCGACCAGTGATCACGGAAGACACCGGTGCAACAAGATATCTTCCACGCGAAAACGGATTTCGTTTCATCCGTAACGCCGATGAAGCGGAAACGGCGGTGAAAGAAGTTTTGCGTGATTGGCCTCGACTATCGAAACAGGCGCGAGCGTGCGCTGTGGAGGTTTTCGATTCTCCCAAAAATCTTCGCAAGATTCTTGATCTTTAGGAATTTTGTTCGGCAGGCCGGGCGCTCAAAGCCCGAAAAATAGGCCCGCCTGCACCACAAAAAAATGCCGCTCGTTTTGGCGTTGCAAAACGATTTTCGGGTGTTACTCGTTGTCCCGTTATGGCTGACTTGATGAAACCGGATGAGCTGAAGACGCGGCTCAAAAAAATCCCCGAATGGGAACTGGAGAAGAAGCACATCGAACGCACGTTTGAGTTCGATGATTTTGCCGATGCGATTGATTTCGTAAACGCAGTAGCCGAAGTGGCCGAGGAAGAAGAACACCATCCAGACATCGACATTCGTTACAATAAAGTCCGTCTGGTTCTGTCGACCCACAGCAAAGGCGGATTGACCGAGCTTGATTTTGGTCTCGCCGAACGAATCGATACCCTAGCTGAATAGTTGTAGCCGCGCCTCTGTGAGGCGCGTGCGCGCGGTGCACAGCGCCGGTTATCCGTCTAGCGTCCTGCGAAGCGCACCTACCCAGGGATTGCGCGTACTCATCGGGCGCAACTGTCCCATCAAGCCACGGGCGCTGTCATCCCGAAGGCTGGCGAAGCGCGCCGAGGGATCTCACCTACACGCGGTGATCACACACAAGATTAAAGCGTGGTCCATCATCCTGTGAGAGGTCCCTCGCCGTCAGCTCGAGATCACCCGCGCTGTTCGACGCCTGCGAACGCTAAGCGGGGAACGGCACCGCGAGCTAGTCCCCCGTCACTTTTTTGACAAGCGCCCTTCGTCGGCGTCGATGAATTGGAATGCTGTCTGGATGTCGGATCTATCCATCATTCCTGCTTCC
>JBKPGQ010000359.1:0-5730 GCA_046729455.1 Verrucomicrobiota bacterium | reverse complement strand
TTGAGATATTGCGTCAACCCCAGCACTCGGCCCATGAAATATGCGCTGACCTCGACGGTTGCTTCGCCGACGCGGCGCGAAAGTTTTGTCGATTTCTCGAGAATCAATACGCGGATTCCCGGGTTCTGTCGCAACAACAGTGTCGCGGTTGCTCCACCTGAAAGCGCGCCTCCCATAATTACGACGTCATAAAAGTCCGTATCGTCGGATTGAAGCGGCTTCAAATCGGCTTCCATTTTACGAACAGATAGTTTTCTTGGTGCGGTCTTGTTACGTCAAGTGAGCAATTGATTACCAACCGAGTCGCAGAGTTTGAAACAATGTTGACCTTGTTCGATTCAGCCTCATTCCGCTAACATCGAGGCGGCGTGGGTCCACCGTCCATGAATAACCTGCATCTTGCCGTCCAGTTTTTCATTCAGCTTGCCATTATTCTTTTATTCTGTCGGTTGGTCGGCGCGATTGCTTTACGCCTCGGCCAGCCGCAAGTCGTAGCGGAAATGCTCGCCGGTGTGCTTCTCGGACCATCGTTTTTTGGTTTGGTCTGGCCCGAAGCCCAACATTGGCTTTTCCCGTGGGACAGCAGTCAGAAAATGCGCGATACCCAAAGTTATTTGTTTCCAGCGTCTCAACTAGGTCTCGCGCTCTACATGTTTGTGGTTGGAATGGAATTCCGCGTCGACATCGTGCGCCGCAAATTGACAAGCTCAATTGCCGTGTCGGTGGCGGGAATGCTGACACCTTTCGTATTGGGCGCCGGCCTGGCTTGGATTCTATTTGATCACACGGCGCTATTTCCAAGAACGACTTCGCGCTCGGAGGCAATGCTCTTTCTTGGCGCGTCCATGTGTATCACCGCCTTTCCCATGCTCGCGCGGATCATTCATTTCAAGAAACTTACCGGCACAACTATGGGAACTGTGGCGTTGGGCGCTGGGGCAATAGACGATGCAACGGCGTGGTGCTTGCTCGCAGTGGTACTCGCAAGCTTCGAAAAAAATTGGAGCCACGCTCTGGTGAACATCTCCGGTGGCGTCGCCTACGTGGCTTTAACGCTACTAATCGTGCGCCCGTTGCTGCTTCGTGCCAAAGTTTGGTTCGCAAAAAACGGAACACTCACCGAAGCAGGGTTGGTCGTCGGACTCGCGCTCATGGCCTTGGGTGCGTGGTTCACCGACCTCATCGGTTTGCACGCAGTATTCGGCGCGTTTGTCATGGGCGCCGCGATGCCGCGCGGGGTTGTCGTGCGTGATCTTGTTGGCCGCATTCAGCCGCTTACCGTCGCGCTGCTGCTCCCGCTCTTTTTCACGTACTCGGGCTTGAATACAAAGATCGGTTTGCTCAACACGAGCTTCCTTTGGGCTATGTGTGGCGCGGTGTTGATCGCAGCTGTTCTGGGCAAAGGCGTCGCGTGCTGGGTAGCCGCACGGGCCACTGGCATTCCCAATCGCGAAGCACTCGGCATCGGCACACTAATGAATGCACGTGGATTAATGGAACTGATCGTTATCAATATCGGGCTCCAGCGCGGCATCATATCAGAGGGACTTTTCGCCACGCTGGTGATCATGGCAGTGCTCACGACGCTCATGGCCTCGCCGCTCTTCGAACGCCTAGTAGGAAGCGGGACGCATCAACCCATTCCCGAGCCCGATGCTGAAGAAGCAAGCGAACCTAAGTTTGTCCGTTAGCATGACCGACGTCCAAGTGCCCGTGGAGAAACTTTAAGACAAGCGTCTTACGACTTGGAGATACAAGCTCATTCGCAAGAGCGCGACTGGCAGCTGTGTTGTTATCGTTGGCCGACGGGAGGCGCCAAAGCTCGAACTCCATTCGCAATGGGATCTGGGGAACGCGTTTGGATCGGGTAACCGGCATCTCGATCGCGCCGGAAAACAGGGGGCGTTATGTTGAGTCGTTTCTGGATCGATATCATGGCGAAGAACAGCTGGTTCAGAAAGCGGGTCCACAAGCCAGCGTTCCACCTACCCGCAAGCATCGTGACGACTGACCGAAAGATGAGCTTCGGAGGCTCCGGACTGAAGAAGACATCGCGAAACTGTGGTGTGTAGAATCCCACCACAAACCGACGAAACGTCTCGAATCTTTTTCGCTGACGACGACAGAACGCCGCGAAGCTGGACGCTGAGAAGTCATTTCTCGCCAGCGCCCGATGGAGTTCGGCCGCGGCTTCTATTCCAGATTCCATAGCAATTGAGACTCCGGTCGAGAATACCGGATCTAGAAAGGATCCGGCGTCCCCGGCCAGGATCCAGCGATCGCCAGCATACTGCGACGCGCTGTACGAGAAATCCTTCTCAACGCGTACTGGCCACTCGCGCCGGGCATTGCGCATTAGCTCAGCGACAACCGGCGTATCGGAGATCGTGCGATTGAGCGTCTCCTCAGATGAACTGCCGTTGGCTAATCTGCGGTAAAGGGCCTTTGGCAGAACGACACCGACACTCGTTAGCTCTTTTGAAATCGGAATGACCCAGAACCAGCCGGCGTCGTTCCGTGCGATAAGTCGGATGTCATCGGGCCGCGGCCCTTCCAGTCGCGGCACGTTCGTGTAATGGGAGTATATTGCTATGTTGGCGAGCTGGGGCTCCTCGGTGCGTAAATTGAATTTCCGAGCGAGCAACCCTCCGCGGCCTGTGGCATCAACTAGGGCCCGCACGCGCACGCCCCCACTCGCAGCATCGCCGCGTGACGCGACCTCGAGGATTGCCGCATCAGATGTAAATTCGCATGTAATCACGCTGCATGCTTCGCGGACATCGACGCCCACCTCCCGAGCCCGTTCCAGCAGAATGCGATCAAATTCCTCGCGGCATACCTGGTACGTTTGCGGCCTCGTGACCTTCCAAGCGTTTCCGAAGTCAACGTATCGTCCGCTCTCACCATCATGCGTGTAAAGGCGCGCACCCCATTTCTTTGGAAAACTTGCGGACTCGATCTTCTTGGTCACGCCTAAAGCCGCGAACGCGTCATTGGCAGTCGATAGCAGCGATTCGCCGATATGGAATCGCGGGAAGGTCTCGCGCTCAAAGAGAACGACAGAGTGACCGTGTTGCCCTAGCGAGATGGCCGCCGACGAGCCAGCAGGACCGCCCCCGGCCACAGCGAAATCAAAGTCATAGCGAGGTTGGGCCATTGTCATTAGATCGCTAAAGTATCATTTCGAGGAACGGAAAGCAGGCAATTTGTTTAAGCCTCTTGTGAACAAAAAATCCCAGGCACTTCGCTTGTCTCCGCGTGCTCGATCGCGCCGTTACTTGGACAACGCGACTGCATCTGCCGCGTCATGTTTATTTTGATTTTGCCCCGAGCGAAAGCTGGAGCCGGCAGTCGGATTCGAACCGACGACCTGCTGATTACAAATCAGCCGCTCTGAACCAGCTGAGCTATGCCGGCGCTGACCCATACGAAAGCCGCTTTTAGCGAGTTCATCAAGAGTTCTCCGTAATAGAATGCTTTACCCGTCAATCCCGGGTGGAGCGCCGCAAGACGGGCTACTGCAGGCGAGGATGCTGCCCGATTCTTCGAGGTCCACGGACCAACAGCTACGGAAATTCGTGCGCTAGTTGGCCATCTCACTGTCAGCTAAAGTGAAATCGAGGGTGCGTAGGCAAGCCGAAGAATTTTTATTTGCATTGCGATGATCTCCCGGGTTAATAGTTAACCGGATGGTTAAATATTCCTCGAGATCATTGAATCGGACGTTTGCGGCCTTGGCCGATCCGACCCGGCGCCGGATCCTCGCGCACCTGGCGCGGGGTGATAAACGCGTCACGCATCTGGCGCAACCCTATGACATGTCGCTGCCGGCGGTCTCAAAACATTTGCGCGTGCTGGAGAAAGCGGGGCTTCTGATACGTCGGCGCTATGGACGCGTTCATGAAATGCAATTGCATGCGAAGCCACTCAAGCAGGCTGCCGAATGGGTCGAAGGATATCGAAAGTTCTGGGAAGGATCGCTCGATCGCCTGGCCGAGTATTTGGAGAAAACGAACAAAATTCCGGAAAGGACAACGAAGACCAAGACAAAACAAGAAAGACAACAAATATGAGTACGAAAACTGAATTAACGGATGCGGTTGTGGTCGAGCGCACGCTCAATGCGCCGACTGCGCGAGTGTGGCAGGCGTTGACCGATGTCGATCAAATGCGGGCCTGGTATTTTGATTTGAAAGAATTCAAACCCGAGCCCGGCTTCGAATTTGAATTTATCGTCGAACACGAAGGCGTGAAGTATCACCACTTATGCAAAGTGACCGAAGCGATTCCGCAAAAGAAGATCGCTTACACATGGCGCTACAAAGGCGAGCCGGGCGAGTCCTTAGTCACCTTTGAATTGTTCCCAGACGGAAACAAAACAAAACTGCGGCTGACCCACAAAGGTCTGGAGACTTTTCCGAAAACTCCGGCGTATGCGCGGAAGAATTTCGAGATGGGTTGGACCAGCATCGCCACGGAGTTGCAGCAATTCCTCGAGGGCAAACGAAAATCATGACCACGCCAAGATCCGCTCGGCTAACGCATCGGCCAATTAGGAACTGAGCTTCATCTTTCCCACGCTAGACCATCTGCAGCGAATCGCTCGACTGCTTGGTGCAATGCTCGGATGGCCGCGCGGCGCCGTTCACATCGTTCGGTTCCTTTAATCGAACGCGATCGTGCGCTCGAACTACGCAGCACGGCAGCCGGGGCATCCAGGCCCGGATCGTCACAAAGGCCGACCGCGCAGGCCCCCGATGCTCAACTCAGCGCGCCGGCATTGCACCTCCCCACGCCGAGGGCGAGGGGTTGAGTGGAGTGACCAGCGACGGGGAAGCGAACGCCTTCATTTCCGTGCCCGCCTCTTTTGTCGGCGGTGTGCCTCTGACGCGAGCTATGAATCCGTGGGCAATGCCGGAAGCATCGACGTAACGACCACAGATAAATCCCTGGTCATTGATTCCGTTAAGCGATGTAAAGGTTGACTCGGGATAATCGAAGGTGAAAAATCTGTCTGGCGGGACAAAGAAGAGTCCATGAGTCACGCCTACGCTGTCCAAATATCTGCCCACTACCCAGTTCCTACTGTTAAGTCCAAACAGGACTGTCGTCACGGAGCCCGAAGGATCGATCGGGAAGTGCAGCGCCCCATTGGCGTCCCGGTAGTAGCCGTGAAGGGTGACTCCTGAGCTGTCTATATAGTATCCCACCGTCAACTGCTTTGAATTATTGATCTCGTAAGCAAAGGTCGAGAGAGCTTCCGGGACGCTAAACGACGTTAAAGTTCCGCCAACACTGACGAACGCCTGGAAGATCCCACTGCCGTCAGGATCAAACCCGCCGGTAAAGTCGCCGGCATCGTTTATCGAAAGCAGATTGGTCTGGACCGTGCCGGGAACATCGTATTCTGTGAAGGTGCTGCCCGACAGGAAAAACGAATGAAGGGTACCATCGCTGATGAGGTAGTCACCGGCTACTGTGCGTGAGTTATTGATGCCTCGTCCTTCGGTAAAACCCACGGTATCGTTAGGGTCGACGATCGGGTCGCTAAAGCTACCATCGCTGAACCGGATAAAACCGCGCACCACCCCGTTCGAATCGATGAACTCGCCAACGATGTCGCCTCTTTCGTTAATCTTTTGCGGCAAGGTCAGATTTCCGGTCCCGGGATAATCAAAAGTCGTGATCACTTCAATAGAGCCGTTCGGTGCTTGCTGAGCGAACGTCCCC
>JBKPGQ010000358.1:0-1663 GCA_046729455.1 Verrucomicrobiota bacterium | reverse complement strand
GGAATTGCTGCGCGTGCACAAGAATTATCAGCCGCTTTTGGCAAAAATGCCGATGGGCGTGATCAAAGGTCTGGCTCACATTACAGGCGGCGGTCTCGTTGATAACCTGCCGCGAATTTTGCCTGCAAATTGTGACGCGCTAATTCAAACCAGAAACTGGCGTGTTCCCCGCATCTTTCAAATCTTACAGCAAAACGGAAATATCGATCTTCAGGAGATGTATCAGGTTTTCAATATGGGTATCGGAATGGTGGCCGTGGTTTCCGAACGCGATGCCCGACGAGCAATGCTAATGTTAAAAGCAAAACGGATCGGCCAAATCGCTCGCGGAAATGGCAGGGTACGTTTGACGTTCTGACCCAAAATCGAGCGAAGCGCTATACAAGGAACGAGGGCTCGGGGAGCAATCGAAATTCAAACTACGGCTGGGAAGCCGTCGCTTCTTGGCGCGCGCTAGCCGGGCAAGTGCGGCGACGCAGCATCCGTCGTGGTCGCTGATTCGACTACGGGTGTCGACGTTGGAATTGCGGTCTTGCCTTTTCGCATCACCCGCTGCAGACCAGCGCGGTGCGCTGCAAGCTCGACAAGTTCGGCCACGCGTGACTTCAGCAAACGCGCTCGCGTCCAAAGGAACCCCAGGAAAAGCACATAGGGAACAACGACCCAAAGATCCACGTGCGAAATGTTGAGCTGCCGGTAGATCAATAAACTTAAGGCAATGAGATTGAAGATAATGGTCGTCGTAACGAACCGGCTCCGAAGCCGAACACGGGTCAAACACTTACCGCCGCCGTGATACTCGGTGACGGTCTGAAGCGCGATGCTCCACCAAAAATTACCATAGATTTGAATGTCCCACTCGTTCCACCCGCTATCAGTGGAATAGCGCCAGCCTTCTTCATCCAGCAGCTCGAAGATGGCGCCGAGCAAATAGTGGCGGTCCCTTCCCTCTTCGCTCCAAAAAACTCGGCGACCTAGACTGCCCGCAAAACGGCTGCGCTCCGGTAGATGTTCGTGCGCCCGAATCACGCTCGCGGGTGTGCGCTTGAAATGCAGCCAGGTGAAGTAACGCGAGAATCCCCGCACCAGCGGTTGGACAAAGGCCAGAAGCATCACAAGCAGCCGCGCGCCTGCCGTATCGAATCTAGGCTCAATGGAAGCTCGTACCATATAGGAAAGGGCGACGCACAGCGTGCCGCCAAGCATGAGGTACGGCACAATGCGTAACGCTGGGAGAAAAATGCCCAGACCGAACAGGAAAATTGTCAGGGCAAACCACTCAATACTGCTTAGGTAGGCGGCTACATCTGATTGAGGCGCGGGATAAATCGATTGAAAAAAACCTTCGCCGAACATTCCGTGATAGATCACCGGCCGGTTAACGAACCAACTGAATCGCGGCGTGCCGTAAATCTGTCCCCGCCATTTCGCGGTGCCTGTTGGTCCGAAAAAGATCAGATGTTTAAAGCGCAGGAGTGACTCTGCTTCGCCATAACCGTCCTGCTGCTTCAAAAAAGCGCGAAGCGTAAAACGCCGATAGTGCCAGACGATCGCGGTTGGACTGAAAGCAATGACCCAACCAGCCTGCTGAATTCGCCAGCAAAAATCGACGTCATCCCCTGCTTTGCGGTATTCAGTGTCAAAGCCGCCCACGCCCTCAAAC